>JAXHUS010000432.1:0-6269 GCA_034189305.1 Thermodesulfobacteriota bacterium
AGAGGATATAAAGGCCGCCCTTGCAGGGAATCTATGTCGCTGTACCGGATATGTGAAGACTATAAAGGCAGTCCTGGACGTAACATAAATTAAAACACAAGGAGGTGAGGAAAATGGAAAAGTTTTCAGTTGTAGGAAAGAGTTTACCTAAGACGGATGGTGTAAGGAAAGCAACCGGTAACTCCATTTATGGCCCGGATGTAAATCTTCCCAATATGTTATTCGGGAAGATATTAGTGAGCCCATACCCTCATGCAAGGATTTTAAAAATTGATACAAGTAAAGCAGAAAGATTAAATGGTGTAAAGGCGGTGGTTACAGCAAAGGATACAACCCTGGTTAAATGGGGGTTTATGTTAAAAGACCAGCCCTTACTTGCCCATGATAAGGTAAGGTTTATTGGTGAGCCCATAGCGGCAGCAGCAGCAGTAGATAAGGAGATTGCAGCAGAGGCTCTGGATTTAATAGAAGTGGAATATGATGAACTGATCCCGCTTTTTAACCCGGAGGAGGCAATGAACAATGATGCTGTTTTAATTCATGAAAATGTGGATACTTATATGACTAATTGGCCTTTAATCAAGTACGGTAATGTATGTTCCCATGTTAAGATAAATCGGGGTGATCTGGAAAAGGGCTTTTCGGAGTCAGATTTTCTATTTGAAGATAGATTTACAACCCCAATGCAGCATCAAGGTTATATAGAACCTCATGCATCAACAGCAAATATGGATCCTACAGGTAAAATTACTGTCTTTACTCCTACCCAGGCTCCTTTTATGGTTCGTTTAGAACTGTCGGAGACATTGGGATTGCCGTTAAATAAGATAAGGGTTATATCTACTGAGGTTGGGGCGGGGTTTGGTGGAAAAACCGATATTTTAGTTGAACCTTTAGCGGTTTTGCTTTCTCAAAAAAGTCTCTGTCCTGTAAAGATAGTTTTAACCAGAAAAGAAGAATTTACAATTTCTAATCCTCGTCATGCCTGTATTATAGAGCTTAAAACCGGGGTTAAAAGGGATGGAACAATCAATGCAAGGAAGGCAAAGGTTATCTATGATACCGGAGGGTATGCCGGTGCGGGACCAGGGGTTGCTTCCCTTGGAGCAAGTTATGCGGTAGGGCCTTACCGCATTCCTAATATTAAGATTGATGCATACAGCGTTTATACTAATAAGATAAACTGTGGCTGGATGAGGGCACCAGGAGTTTTACAGGTAAACTTTGCCTCTGAATCTCAGATGGATATTATTGCTGATAAAATTGGAATCGATCCTTTAGAAATCAGGTTAAAGAATGCTTTGGATGAGAATGACACGTCTGCTACAGGTCAGGTACTTCATAGTGTAGGTCTGAAGAAAACCCTCAAAAAAGCTGCCGAATTAAGCAATTGGGATAAAAGAATAAAAGGGAAATGTACCGGCAGAGGGATCAGTTGTACCCAGTATGAAATGGTAGGAATGCCTTCGGGAGCTTTAATTAAGGTAAATGAGGATGGAACAATAGGACTCATGATTGGAGCGGTTGATATAGGCCAGGGTTCGAGTACCGTCCTGTCACAAATAGCGGCTGAAGAATTAGGCTTAAGTTTAGAAGATATTTCCATAGTCTCGGCAGATACCGATATAACCCCTTTTGATGCAGGAACATATGGAGACAGGGTTACTTATAATGCCGGAAATGCCGTTAAAAATGCTGCACTTGATGTAAAACGGCAGATCATATATATGGCATCAAAAATGCTGGGGGCTGGAGAGAAGGAACTTGAAATAAGGGATAAGATGATTTATGTGAAAGACACTGAAAAGATGCTCTCCTTTGCGGAATTGGCCATGGCCAGTTATTTTTATCAAGGGGGGGTTCTTTTAGGGAGGGGTTCTTTTTTTGCTGAAATGCCTCCTTACCAAACTGATACAGTAGAAGGACATTCTTTTCCTTCCGTTCCATCCCACACCTATGCCAGTCAGGTAGCAGATATAAAAGTGAATCCTAAAAATGGAAAAATAGAAGTGATAAAGGTTTATGCTGTAAGTGATGTGGGTTTCGCAATAAATCCAAAGGGAGTAGAAGGACAGATTGAAGGCGCTATAGTTACGGGTCTTGGATTTGCCCTGGGGGAAGAAATGGTGGAAGATAACGGCATGATAGTCAATCCTAATTTTTCCGACTACAGGCTTCCTATAATAACAGAAATACCGGAAATTAAGGTAGCCTTTATAGAAGAGAAGACAGAAGAGGGGCCATTTGGGGCAAAAGGAGCAGGAAATCCCCCTTTAGTTCTTCCGTCCTCCTGTATTGCAAATGCCCTTTATGACGCAGTTGGGATAAGAATTAAGGAACTCCCGTTAACCCAGGAAAAGGTTTTTAATGCCATAAAATCAGTGGCTTTTAAGGATAAACAAAAGTAAAAATATACGATAGGTTAAAATTTTGTATTTACGGCGCTGCAAAGCAAATGATATAAATACAAATTTGACATATACTGGATTGACTGTACCGCGCATCTATATCAGTCCGTTCAGTATTTACGATTGAGAAGAACCGGCTCAGTTTTTACGCCTATGTTTTGGACTGTATGGATGATTATATTATTTGCTTTTGGTTATAAATAGCATATCTATATATCTATAAATTGTTTCTTTAAACTGGGTATAATTATTACAGCGATATAACAACTTGAAAATCAGGAGGTTATATCCTTGTATGTTACTATTCAGGTGTTTAGACTGAAGGCTGAAGAATATCAATCATCTATCAACTATCTAATCAAGCCATGCAAGATCTTCTCGGTTTTGACGATCTCTGGTTCAATGAGGGATAAATCATGGTTGCATAATGATCCCAAACGCTTTGACGATGATTTCTCTCTAAAAGCTTCTACCTTCAGGCTATCCACCTTAGCAGTTACCTTTGGATTATATTCTTATATTCACTACTTTACTTTTAGCATGGGCTATGATTGAAACATCTGGAAATTAATTCATCACAAAAAACTTGACATTATCATCCCAGGGATAATTATATTATTATTTATGGTTTCATAGAAGCTATAATTCGTTCAAGATACAAATTGCAATGTGAGCAATTGAAAGACTTGCGACTGAACCATCAATAAAAAAATCCATTGAAACCGGTAGTTACACTTGAGATAATGAACCAATTATAGCAACAAAATGGAATCTTTGAAAAATACTCATTTTTGTTCAGACCAAGAAAGGCAATAATTTAATCCCAGGAAAGTAAAAAATATTTTGAGGATTAAAATTTGATTCTGACATGGGAATCGGGCAAAAGTGGGTGTTTTACAAAAATCTAAAAAACATAAATCCCTTCTTATGAATAATAATATAACTGGAATTATAATAATTGATGAAGCCGGGATCATAAAGGGTTTTAATGAAGCAGCGGAAGAGATAACCGGTATTAGCCCAAATAAATGTCTGGCTAAAAAAATTGGAGAGGTAATTCCCATTTAGTATAAGAGTAACTCTGCAATTAAAAAACCTATAATTAATCAAGAATTGAGAATTAACAACCATTCCTTTTTAATGGATGTGCAGCCTGTCTTTTGTAATAAAGGGGATTTTAAAGAAGCTGTAATTAGCTTAAAAAGAATAGATAAAAGCGAGCAGGTTAAGAAGCAAAATAAGGAATTGCAATATATTATTTCCATATTAGATACTGCACTGGATAATGCACTGCAGGGAATAGTGATTATAGACCAGCATGGAATGATAAAATATGCAAATGACAAGTTTTTAATGCACTGGGATGTAAATAAAAAACAGGCCTTAAATAAGTATATTACAACAATCACTAAAGAAGATAGTCTTATTAAAATACTGGAGAGTGGCGAGGCTGATTTTTCTCCCTTCATTACAAGTAGCGGTGAAGAGTATTTCGTTAGCAGACTTCCCATAAAAAAGAATGGTGAAATAATTGGCGTAGTGGCTATAGGTTTAATAAAAGGAAGAGCAGGTATTGAGAATTTAGTTCAAAAGTTAAATCTTCTTGAGAGTAAGGTTAATTTTTATAAAAAACAACTCCAGATTGTATCATCATCAAGATATACACTAAACAACATAATCGGCAAAAGTAGGAAAATTATAGAATCTAAAGAAATGACGGTAAAAGCCGGTAAAAATAATTATACTGTTCTTATTGTTGGGGAAAGCGGAACCGGAAAGGAGCTTTTTGCTCATGCTATACATCACGCCAGTTCATATAAATATGGTGATTTTGTTAGAGTAAATTGTGCCGCAATACCAAAAGATCTTCTGGAGGCGGAACTGTTTGGATATACAAAAGGCGCTTTTACTGGTGCAAGCAAACAGGGTAAACCCGGTAAATTTGAGTTGGCTCATGATGGAACTATCTTTTTAGATGAGATTGAAGACATGCCGCTGGAAATGCAGTCAAAATTACTAAGGGTTATTCAGGAAAAGGAAATAGAAAGAATTGGGGCAATAAAACCAATAAGATTAAATTTCAGGCTTATTGCAGCTACCCATGAAAATTTAAAAGAAATGATGGAGGAAGGTAAATTTCGTAAAGATTTGTTTTTTAGGTTAAATGTTTTAAAGATTGAATTACCTCCTTTAAGAGAAATAAAAGAGGATATTCCCATATTGATTGAGTCTGAACAAAAAAGGGATTCCATTAAAATAACTTCCCCTACAGTTAAGCTATTAAAAAGCTATGATTATCCCGGGAATATAAGGGAGCTAAAAAATATATTAGACTATGCGGTAAGTTCTTGTTCCGATAATGTTATAAAAGAGCGTGATTTGCATTCAAATATCTGCAATCAAGTTATAAATAAGCAAAATATTTCTTTAGATTATAACTTAAAAAAGGTATCAATAGAAGCAGAGAAGAATGCTATTATGAATGCCTTAAGGTCTACAGAAAATAATAAAACAAAAGCTGCAAAGATACTGGGCATACATAGAACCATATTATATAATAAAATAAAAAAATACAGATTGAGTATTTACAGAGAGGCCTGACCAGGACGTGACCTGCCATTATTTTGTATTAAAATATTGACACATAGCTCATTTAATTAGTATCCTTCCATTTGTATTAACCCAGGTTCATGTCTGGATATGGGGATGCCCTGTATATGAGGATCTTGAACTGGAAAAATATGGCAGTAAGTATATAAAACCGGAGGTGCAGGGAGGGATTCAACTGGCTGATGGAAGGAGCTTGCTTATTTATCAAGATATTGACAGGACCTGCAAGCAGATAGAGAAATTCTCCCCTAAAGATGCCAGAACCTATAGAGATGTTTATGAGAGATTTACCCATATGAATGAATTATTGATGGTATCCTTTTTTAATCCTCCCACCAAACCATCAGTAACGCCTGCAATGATGGAAGGGACATCGGAAGGGATGGAGTTATTAAGGATGATAGCCTCCACCCCTGAAAGAATAGTCGATGATTTATTTGAAACCGATGCCCTTAAGTCCTGGCTTCTGGTTACTACTGCCCAGTTAGGTAATCCTACGGATCGTTATGGAAGTGGAGCAGCTATTGCCCATGACTGCACTTCCGCCCATCATCCCAGGCATGCATGGGGGGTCTGTGTGTGTCTCTCTCGTATGGCTGCTGAGGCAATGGCTAAAGTTATTGAGGCTTATAGGGGTAAATGCGTAAGGGATGCACATGTAGAAAAGATATTAGTGGAAGATGGGAGGGCTACCGGTGTTGAATTAGCTGACGGGACAAAAATAACGGCCAGAAAGTTAGTAATTTCAAATGCCGGTCATCCTTATACGGTAAATCATCTGGTAGGTGAAGAAGAATGGGGAAAAGAAGGTAAAGGTTTTGTTGAAGGGGTTAAGCGGTTTAGGCCGGATGAAATAGTTCTTTTTACTCCTCATCTTGCCCTGAATGAAGCCCCTAAATGGAAGGATTGGGAGGGAAATCCGGATATTCTAAAGGCGTTTGTAGTAGTTTTTGGAACGGATACTCCTGAGATGTTACGAACCCAGTTTGAAGACATAAGGGCATTGATTCCTCCCAGAAATCCTGGGGGATTTTCCTGTATGCATTCAGTGATTGATCCTACCATATGTCCCCAGGGGAAACATGTGGCCTTTCTCTGGCAGTTTACCTGCTATGATTTAAGAGGAGATGCCAGAAACTGGGATAATGAAAAACAGAAGGTGGGAGATCATATTTTAGCAAAATGGAGGGAATATGCTCCAAATCTGACTGAGGAGAATATCATAGATAGATATTACGACTCTCCTTTAGA
>JAXHUS010000433.1:0-9597 GCA_034189305.1 Thermodesulfobacteriota bacterium
AAAATAGCCTTTTGAACGGTATCCGGTTCTATTCCAAAATTGCGGAAGACTTTTACTATTAACCCATTACTTTCCTGAAATATTGCAGTAAAAAGGTCTGTCGGCCTTATTTGTTTGCGTCCGAACTTCTGTGCTTCCTCCCAGGCTAATTTAAAGATATTTTTTGTCTCCGGGGGAATCTTATCCATTCCCAGATATTGCCTGTTAAGATTCAAATGCTGGTCTAATAAGCGGATAATAATTTCAGTTTCTAAATTTAGTTCTTTTATTACTTCTTTAAAAAATTCAACTTCTACTTTTGAAAAGGCAATAAAAATATGTTCCACACCCAGATAATTGTTCTTCCGCTTTTTAGACTCATCAATAGCAATATGAAGAATCTGATGGGCCTTCTCTGAAAGGTAATCTCCGTAATCGGTTAAGTCTATCATTTCTATTTTCTTATTTTGTATGGTTTAAAATATTTTTATGTTCCGTAATCTTTTTACCCTTTCTTCAATAGCTGGATGGGTACTAAATAAATTTATTAGAGATCTTCCGGAAAGGGGATTAACTATAAACATATGAGAGGTGGCCGGATTTGACTCTAAAGGCATTTTTCCGGAGGCATAATGTAACTTTTCTAAAGCATTTGCAAGCCCTGAAGGATTTTGTGCAAAATAGGCCCCCTTTGCATCTGCAAGATATTCCCTTGAACGTGATATAGCCATCTGAATTATAGTTGCAGCAATAGGAGCAAGGATTGCCATAAAAACAAGACCAAAAATTCCCCCGCCGTCGTCATCTGAATCCCTGCTGAATCCTCCAAATATGGCTGCCCATCTGGCAAAAGAGGCAAGCATCATTATTACCCCTGCAAGGGTGGCTGCAATAGAGCCAATTAAAATATCCCGATTTTTTATGTGGGCAAGTTCATGGGCCAAAACCCCCTCTAATTCCTCATCATTGAGGATCTGCAAGATTCCCTGTGTAACGGCAACAGCTGCATGTTGCGCATTTCTTCCGGTTGCAAAGGCATTTGGCGATCCTGTTGGGATGATATAAATTCTTGGCATGGGCATGCCGGCATTCTGTGTCAATTTTGTCACAATATTATAAATTCGGGGATATTCTTCTGAAGAAATCTCTTGTGCCTTATATATAGAAAGTACGATTTTATCGGAAAACCAGTAACTTCCAAAATTCATAATAACAGCAAAGAAAAAGGCGATAACAAGACCATTTGAGCCTCCGAAATACTGGCCAATGATCAATATAAGCCCGGTCAAACTTGCTAAAAGTATGGTTGTTTTTAACTGATTTGCCATTTTAATTCCTCAATCTTTAGAAATTATATCAACATAAAAATCTATTTTCAAGACTTATCTGATTCTTCAAATTCAGCATCAACCACATCGCTATCCTGGGATGCGGCGCCTCCTTCTCCATGCGGCGGAGGTGTTGTTCCGCCCTCTGTCCGGCCGGCCTGTGCCTCTTGAGCCTGCTTATACATTATTTCTGCAATCTTATGAGAAGCCTGGGTAAGCTTGTCAATTTTTTCCTTTATCACCTGAGTATCATTACCATTTATTGCTTCTTTTAGTTCGCTTATTGCATCTTCAATGGGTTTAATATCGTTGCTGTCTAATTTTTCCTTATTTTCATTAAGGGTCTTTTCCGTTGTATAGATTAAAGTGTCCGCCTGATTTCTTATTTCAACAGACTCTCTTCTCTTTTTATCTTCTTCGGCATGCAGTTCAGAATCTTTAACCATTTTTTGTATCTCTTCATCAGACATGCCACTTGATGCGGTTATGGTAATCTTCTGCTCTTTTCCGGTAGCAAGGTCCTTGGCCTGGACATTGACAATCCCATTTGCATCGATATCAAAGGTCACTTCTACTTGGGGTACACCCCTTGGTGCAGGAGGTATTCCCACCAAATGAAACTTTCCTAATGTACGGTTGTCTCGAGCCATCTCTCTTTCGCCCTGAAGGACATGAATCTCAACACTTGTCTGGTTATCAGCCGCAGTCGTAAAAATTTCACTCTTTCTGGTAGGAATAGTGGTATTCCGTGGTATTAATTTTGTAGTTACACTCCCTAAGGTTTCAATCCCTAAAGACAAAGGAGTTACATCCAGAAGGAGGACATCCTTTACTTCACCTGCAAGCACTCCTGCCTGAACGGCCGCTCCAAGAGCCACAACCTCATCCGGATTAACACCTTTATGGGGTTCACGACCAAAGAGATTTTTTACAATTTCCTGAACCTTTGGAATACGTGTAGAACCGCCTACCAAAACAGCTTCGCCTATATCCGAGTTCTTAAGATTAGCATCGGATAAAGCCATTTTACATGGCTCCGTGGTTTTCTGCAAATTGTCATCCACCATCTGTTCAAATTTAGCCCTTGTTAACTTAATGTTTAAATGCTTCGGGCCGCTTGAATCCGCTGTGATAAAAGGCAGATTTATTTCAGTTTCCAGGGTAGATGAAAGCTCTATTTTTGCCTTTTCTGCCGCCTCTTTAAGTCTTTGTAGGGCCATTCGATCTTTACTTAAATCAACTCCCTGATCTTTTTTAAATTCGGCAATAAGCCAGTCGATAATTTTCTGGTCCAGGTTGTCACCACCTAAATGGGTATTACCATTTGTAGCCTTAACCTCTACTACATTATCTCCTACCTCTAAAATAGAGATATCAAAGGTACCGCCACCAAAATCATAAACTGCAATTACCTCATCTTTCTTTTTATCTAATCCGTAAGCCAGGGCAGAAGCAGTAGGCTCATTTATAATTCTCAGTACATTCAGACCGGCAATAGTTCCGGCATCTTTTGTAGCCTGTCGCTGACTATCATTAAAATAAGCCGGGACAGTAATAACTGCATCTGTTACCTTTTCTCCCAGATAAGCTTCTGCAGATACTTTCAATTTTTGTAAAATCTTGGCGGAAATCTCTTGCGGGGGATATTGTTTTCCCATCACTTCCACTCGGGCGTCTCCATTATCGGCTTTTACTACTTTGTAAGGAACCATTTTCATCTCTTCCGTCACTTCATTATATTTTCTTCCAACAAACCTTTTTATTGAAAAAATAGTATTTTCCGGGTTCGTAATAGCTTGGCGTTTGGCCACCTGGCCTACTAAAATATCTCCGTCTTTTGTAAAAGCCACAACAGAAGGCGTTAGTCGATTACCTTCTTCATTAATAAGAACTTTAGGCTCGCCACCTTCCATAACTGCAACTACAGAATTAGTTGTTCCTAAATCTATTCCAATTGCTTTTCCCATTTTAAAACCTCCTATTTGCGTTTATTCAATTTTTACCGGCAATACATTATTAATAGCTGATTTATTATATTTCTTAAAATTTTAATATCTACTGGTTTTGTAAAAAAATTTGACGCGCCGGCCTTCATAACGTTAACTTTTGTCTCTTTTCCTTCTTGACCGGTAACCACAATAACCGGAAGCCATGGATTACTCTCCTTTATCTCCATAAGAGTTTCAAAACCATTTTTTACCGGCATATCCAGATCTAAAATTACCAGATCTATCGAACTTCTACTTATAACATGCATAGCCTCGCAGCCGTTTAAAGCAACTTCAGTAACAAATCCGCCTTTTCTTAACATTCGGCTATAACTTTCAGTAATAAAAATGTTATCATCTACAATCAGTATCTTTTTGCCTTTCATAATTCCTTAAATCTTAAAATGTAGATTTTTTTATAATACTATAAAAATAATGTTGCAACAAATATGCCAAATAAAATTTTTTCTTACTAAAGCTTACGGTCTTTTCTTTTTAACTTTTGATAATTCAAAGTTTAAAATTCTTTGGTTAATTTATGCCAATATGGCATATAAAAAAATAATCCCTTTATAACTATGTCAAGTTGACAGCAAGCAATTGTAAAAAAATGAAAGGAAATTAAAATCTTTCATCAGCCTCTTTTATATTCATAGCCAGATAGGCTGCACCTAAGATTCCGGCATTATCTCCACATTGAGACGGTACAATTTTTACATGTCTTATTGCCTTGGTGTAAGGCCATGAATTTAATTCTTTTGAAAGGGCAGGATAAAAAAATTCCCATGCCGCACCTACTTTTCCTCCAATAATCATTAAATCCAGGTTTAGTAAATTTGTTATGTTTACAATGCCAATGCCTAAATATCTCCCCATTTCCCGGAAAATATCTATGGCGGTCTTATCGTCATTTTGTGCAGCATGATAAACTACTTCAGGATTAATAAAATCGTTATTCTGAAGAAATGGTTTTTTAAGGATGCTATCTCCCCTGTTTTTTAATTTTTCTGCAGCTATTCTTTTAATGGCACTTCCAGAGGCATAAGCCTCTAAACAGCCCCTATTCCCACAAGGACATAAAATGCCGTCATATTTTATGGTCATATGACCTACTTCTCCTGCAAACCCTTGCGAACCACGCCATATTTTATTATCAAGGATAATGCCGCCACCGATTCCCGTTCCTAAAGTTAAACAACAAAGATTTGAAAACCCCTGCCCGGCGCCCTGCCATTTCTCTCCCATTGCTGCGGTATTGGCGTCGTTCTCAATAACTATGGGAAGGTTTAAATCTTTTTTTAGATATTCCTTAACTGGAAAGTTTTTCCAATCCGGTAAATGCGGAGAATATGTTACAATTCCTTCTTTTAATTTTAAGGCGCCTGGTATTCCAAAACCAATCGCAGTTATTTTCCCTGATTTTCTTTCCATAATTTGTTTACATAAATGGACAATATCCGATATGATTTTTTCCCGTCCCCTTTTGGAACGGGTAGGAATGGAAATTTCATTATCTATTCCACCGTTACTTTCAACGGCAGCAACACGGATATTTGTTCCGCCTAAATCTACCCCAATAGCATAATTATATGCATTAAGCATGAAATTTGTCCTGAAATACCTGAAATAATTTATAATATAATATCACAAAAAAATATTTATAAAAATCCTGCAAAGGTATGCAGGAATTCAAATTTAAACTTCAAACTTCTTTTCAAGCATCTTGGAGGTAATTTAAAATTAAAATCACTATCTGAATAAAATTAAGATGTCCATTAATGCATATTTAGTGCTATATTTTTTATTGACTTTCTCAATAAATCGTTCATAATTTAAAAGGTTTAGGAATTTCTTTTTGCCGTTATATAAATATTCGTCAAATGGTTAGGGTTACGCAAATCGTTTTGGTATTCAGGTTTAGTCAACAGCAGGCTTAAGCCTGCTGTTGTTGAAGAACAACATAACCAATAGACCATAGACATTATATTAAAATGTCAAAACGTTACTTTTATATAGTTTATACGAAAAAGCAATATGTACTTTCTAACAACAAAACTAATTACTTAACAAATAGCACTAAATATTTTTTTTAATCATTTGGATTTTGAGATTCATTTGACATTTGTTTACATATTAAGGGTTAAGCTTATAACATGTAATTAAATGTAATTTCCATCCACATATAAAAAAGGAGTTTATTATGTCAGTAGAAAAACAGAAGAAAAAAATAATTTTTATATTTTCAATATTTTTTCTTTTCCTTTTCGGTTATTCAGCAGTGGGAAAGGTGCCTACAGGTGAAGATAAAATTAGTTTATTGAAAAAATTTAATACCATGCAGGTTCCTTTTATGGAAAATAAGGGCCAGATAAATGATAATACGGTCAAGTACTATGCAAAGATGACGGCGGGAAATGTTTTTATTACAAAGGGCGGAGAAATGGTTTACTCTCTTCATCTTTTTACAAATGCACAATCTGAAAGGATAAATTCAGAAGCTATGACCGCCATTACTAAAACTAAAATCCGGCATCCGGCACCCCGTATCCCGAATGAGGAATCAAAAGGCTGGATGATTAAAGAAATATTGGCAGGAAGCTCTATCTCTAAAGTAAAGGGTGAAGGTATTACAAACATAAAAGTAAATTGCTTTAAGGGAAAAAACTCTGCAAAATGGTTAAGGGACATAAAAACATACCAACAGGTAAGTTTGGGCGAGGTATATAAGGGGGTGGAGCTTAAGATAAAAGCATACGGTAAAGATGTAGAGAAGTTATTTTTTCTAAAACCCGGTGCTGATCTGGAAAATATCAAAATAAAGATCGAAGGGGGGGAAAAGATAAGGATAAACAAGAATGGGGAGCTTGAAATAGTTACGCCTCACGGGTTAGTTAAATTTACAAAACCTTTGGCTTACCAGGAATATAAGGAAAAAAAGAAGTATGTAGAGGCGGCATATACCATAAAAGGAAATGAATACGGATTTCAGGTGGGTGAATATGACAGGAGAAAAGAGCTTATAATCGATCCTCTTCTTGCATCTACATTCCTTGGCGGCAGTAATTATGAATGTGCCATGTCAATAGCTAAAGATTCAGGTGGCAGCGTTTATGTGGCAGGTTGTACCGATTCAACAGACTTTCCGGTAATTACCGATACTTATGACATAAACTTTAACGGCGGTCAGGGTATTTTCAGGGGGGATGTCTTTGTATCTAAATTTAACGGGGATCTATCGCAACTTCTTGCCTCTACTTTTTTAGGGGGTGAGAATGATGAGTGTGCTACAAGATTAAAAATAGACTCAAACGGAAATATATATCTGACCGGTTATACTTATTCAGAAGATTTTCCGGCAACCACCGGCGCTTATGATACAACTTATAACGGGGGCAGGGGATTTTCAGGCATAGATGTCTTTGTATCAAAATTAAATGGGGATCTATCACAACTTCTTGCCTCTACTTTTTTAGGTGATACGTATAAAGAATGGCCTTATTCCATGGCGCTGGACACAGGCGGAAATGTTTATGTAGCCGGCAGTACTGATTCTGAGGATTTTCCGGTAACCACCGGTGCTTATGACAGGAAATTCAATGGTGACACCGATGCATTTATATCAAAATTCAATGGAGACCTGACACAACTCCTTGGTTCCACTTTTTTGGGAGATGAAGAATGGGATGAAATTAGTTCCATGGCGCTGGACACAGGCGGAAATGTTTATGTAGCCGGCAGTACTGATTCTGAGGATTTTCCGGTAACCACCGGTGCTTATGATACCTTTTATTACGAGGGCGATGATTTATTTGTATCAAAATTCAACCCAGATTTAACGCAGCTTCTTGCATCCACCTTTATCGGCGGCAAGGACGATGACCTCTGCTCTTCCGGAATGGAGATAGATACAGGCGGCAATGTTTATGTGACGGGCACCACTTATTCCACAGATTTTCCAACTACCAGCGGCGCTTATGACACTTCTTTTAACGGAACTTCAGATGTTTTTGTATCAAAATTCAACCCAGATTTAACGCAGCTTCTTGCATCCACCTTTATGGGAGGGAACCTGTTTGAATCCGCCAGGTTAATATCCAAAGATTCGAGCGGAAATATCTATGTTATTGGAAGTACAGGTTCCACAGATTTTCCAACAACTGAAGGTGCTTATGACACAATGTACGGACTTAACTTTATATCAAAATTGAACGGTGGTTTAAACACCATTCTTGCCTCCACACTATTTCCCGGCAAATTTCTTGAAACCATCTGTATAGACTTGGGTGGAAATGTTTATGTGGCAGGCTGTACAGATTTAGACGACTTTCCAACAACAAGCGGCGCCTATGATACCATTTATCATGGTTATGACGATGTGTTTATATCAAAGCTTGACAGTGACATTTCTGCATCCACCCAGGAACATTATATAGAAGTTTCACCTGCTATGTATCATTTTGGAGATGTATATGTTGGAGATTCAGGATATGCAACATTTGAAATTTCAACTAAATTAGATTGTATTTATTATCATCAAAGTATTCAAATAGGGGAAATTAAGATAAAAGGTTCAAATGCTTCGGAGTTCAATATATATTCGGATTACTGTTCATATGATGTTTTACCTATAGACATAGTTTTTGGCGGTTGCATAAATAGCTGCAATTTTTACGTAACCTTTTTGCCTGAATCCATGGGCCCAAAAATTGCGAGTATCTCCATACCATATACATACTACGGAGTAGAATATAAGATAGTAATGTACATTCAGGGTGTCGGAACAAAGGAATTTTCTTCTATATGCCCTGTAGAAGAGGTTGCGAAAAACGGGGATGAAATCGATATTCTCCGAAAATTCCGGGATGATGTCCTTACAAAAACTGATAAAGGCAGTGAATATATAAGTAGTTACTACAGGCATTCCAGGGAAATTACATCCATCCTGCAAAAGGACAGAGAATTGATGAAAAAAGCCGGGGAGCTTTTAAGCCTTCTTTTACCTGAAATAAAACTCATTCTGACGGGTAAAAATGCAGCATTTTTAGATTCGAAAACAGAAGACAGCCTTATGGAATTTCTTAATCAGTTTAATAAAAAGGCAAGCCCTGGGCTAAAGAACGTTATTAATAAGTTAAAGAATGATATGGAATTAAAATCCGACCTGACTCCCCATTAATGTAATAACCCAAGTGTGCTCCTGATAATGATGTATGGGGTTTCATTGGTGACAACAACTTGAATGTATAGGTTTTATTTTTTAGATAACAGTGTAATAGTTTACTCTATGGAGTCCTGGCAAGGCGAAAACCAAGATAGTAGTACCCGGCATCCGGGGCCTTGCCAAAGCGATCGGCCGAACGACAGACGGAAACACCGCTAAGCCAGCTGCCACCCCTACCCACACGAAACCTGGCAATTTTACAATTAACCGGATTTCTGAAACCTTCGGTTTTTTTATAATAATTTTCATCATACCAGTCTTGACACCACTCCCATACATTTCCGGCCATATCATATAAACCAAGTTCATTGGGGAGGTACATCCCTACCGGGGAGGTGAATTCATAACCATCATCAGCTTTTCTGTCACTCCAGACAAACCCTGTACTTCGGTCGGCAAAGTTGCACCGGCTGCCGTCGGGTTCATTATTGCCCCATGGATATTTGATTTTCATTCCACAATTTCTTGCTGCATACTCCCATTCTGCTTCGGTGGGGAGCCTGTAATGTCTTCCGGTCTTTTTACTCAACCATCGGCAGTACTCCCTGGCATCATTCCAGGAAACTCCCACCACCGGATGATTTTCCTTCTGGGGAAAATCCGGGTTATCCCAATAAGTGCCTTTTTTCTTTTCACATTCCACCTCTAAATCAATGTAAATATATAAACCGCCACCTTTTTCAGCCTGGGTTCTGTAACCGGTATCTTTAATAAATTTCCGGAATTCCCCTAATGTGACTTCATATCTGCCCATATAAAAATCATCCACATACACCCTGTGTACGGGATTTTCATTATTATCACAATCCGAAGTCCAGTTTCCGCAGCCCATCTCGTACCAATCGCCTTTTACAAATACCATCTCAGGTTCATGGGAATAAAGCTCTGCCCTACAAAGCATCAACCATAAAAAGCCCAGGAATAAACCAAATAAAGTTTTATAAGATCTTATCATAAAGATAGTCCCTCTTTAATTATTAAAGGGTGTTGTAAAAAAAATTTTTGACAAATTTCTAAGTAAGTAAATAATATACAAATAATAAATATAAAATCATTAATATATTAATATGTAATAGTAAAA
>JAXHUS010000434.1:0-2316 GCA_034189305.1 Thermodesulfobacteriota bacterium
CAAATATTTTGGATAATCTGCTAAAGGAACTCGAAAGAAGAGGGGATAAAACCAGGAAAGAAATCTTAGAAAAGCAGGCTATAGATAATAAGCTAAATGAACATTTGCGCGGTTTGGGTTATATTGACTGAAAAGGGGTATAATGCAATACAGTATACGTTTTTTAGTTGAAGAGATTAATAAGGCCTTTAATCTAATTGAACCAATTTATGAGATTGGATCATTTCTTGTTGAAGGACAGGAAGATTTAGCCGATTTGAGGCCTCTTTTTGCGGATAAAACTTATATAGGCTGTGACATAAGGGAAGGCAAAGGGGTTGACAGGATTGAAGATGCCGAAAAGTTAAGTATGGATGATGGTAGTGTTGGAACTGTTCTTATCCTTGAAACTCTGGAGCATGTTCAAAATCCCTTTCTTGCTTTTAGGGAAATTTACCGTGTTTTAATGGACGATGGTGTGGTTGTTGTAAGTTCAGTTATGGATTTTGAAATTCATGACCATCCGAATGACTACTGGAGGTTTACCCCCGAAGCGTTTAAGCTGCTTCTAAAGGAATTTCCAAATAAAATCATTATCTCCCAGGGAGATGATAAGTTTCCCCTATCTATAATCGGGATTGGTTTCAAGTCTCCAAAAGTTAAGATTAAAGATGCAGATGTGTCAAAAATGATAGGAAATTTCACAGAAAAATATAATAAATATTTTCAATTAACTGTAAGAGGTCGGATAAAACTCTTTCTGGCAAGACTTTTTAGAATGTATGAGACAGAAAGGAGACTCGTGCTATCAAGTAAAATACGTTATCAGATAGTAACTGCTTAGGTGGGAAGTCTGAAGGTGGAAGACTTTTAAAGGGAAAACATTGTTAAAACGTTTAGAATTTTTGCGTAACTATGATTTATCCCTGATTGAACCGGAGATCATCGAAATATGGAAGGTCTTGAATGGCTTTATTAGAGAGTTGATAGATGATTGATAGTCTTCAGCTCCATTCTTTAGTCTAAATGTTTGAGTAGTTAACAACAAACAATGAACAACTAACTACAGACACTAACAAATGATTGATAAACCAACTGGAGATTCCTATTATACTATAATTCGAAGGGACCTGATTTCTCTTATTTCATGGGATGGGAATGCCAGGGTGCTGGATGTGGGTTGTGGGGAAGGAGAGACGGGTCGTGAATTAAAAGATAAAAAGCTTGCAAAAGAAGTGGTTGGAATAGAAATACAGAAAGAGAAGGCAAAGATTGCCTTAAAAAAGTTGGACAGGGTTATTTCAGGAGATATTGAGGTTTTAAATATTCCATGTCCGGAAAAGTATTTTGACGTCATAATTTTGGGAGATATTATCGAACATTTAAAAGATCCCTGGGAGGCGATTTTAAAACTGAAAAGGTTTTTACAGGATAATGGCGTAATAATTTCAAGCATTCCTAATATAAGAAACTGGGGACTTGTAATAAGACCCCTTTTATTCTTTGGAGAATTTAAGTATTGTCAGGAGGGAATTTTAGATATAACCCATCTTCGCTTCTTTACAAAGACATCTATTTTTAATCTTTTTGGCAATGCAGGATTTAATATTTACAAAGCGGTTCCGGTCTATCAACCTTTTAATTTTAAAAAGAGATTATTCAAGCTTATTTTTAGGGGTAATTTCCATGAGCTTCTGGTAATAAGATACCTGATCCTGGCAAAGAAGAAATGACTCCAAAAATCCTTTAACTACAATGAGCTATAGAAATCCGAGACGTTAAATTATGTGTAACCGTGAACGGGTTACAGTTATCTGTTCACGGTTGAAAAAAACAGAAGGTAGAGGAGAAAGTTCATTGAAAAAACTGTGAACCGACAACCGTAAACGGTTACAATTATGATGAAAAAGAAGGTCGCTATAATTATTCTAAATTTTAATGGTTTTGAACATACAATTGAATGTGTAGAATCGGTCCGAAAAATAAACTATCCTCATTATGGGATCATTATATGTGACAATAATTCAGATGATGATTCTTTAAAAAGAATTATAAATTTTTATAAATTAATTGAGATCGGAAGTGATTCCCTGGAATACCGTATTTTAAAATCGATAAACAACAAATCGGAAATTACTGAAAATGCAAACCGTCAATATATTACTCCCCATGTAAAAAATATTTTTTATTCCAGGGAAGAAGGTAAAAATTCCTCAGAAAATATAGTTTTAATTGCCATTTCCAGAAACCTTGGATTTGGTGGAGGTAATAATATTGGAATAATGTACGGCCTTGAAAAGAATTTCAATTATATTTTACTTTTAAATAACGATACAG
>JAXHUS010000435.1:0-5678 GCA_034189305.1 Thermodesulfobacteriota bacterium
TTTTCAGGCATGTCGCAGGTAATTTGGGGAGAGGTACCGAAGTGGTCATAACGGGGTCGACTCGAAATCGATTCGGGGGGAAACTCCCACGTGGGTTCGAATCCCACCCTCTCCGTCAAATTTTAATTTTTTATCCCAAAAAATGCGTTTGAATTTTTAAGCGGTACAAAACATAAAAGGTAAGAGGAAATTGGGGAGATTTAATTTCACTTTTTTATTCTTTGCAATTTTAAAATTTTACATTTTGAATTAACCAAAAATTGCAGTAGCAATTTTTGGTTTTATACTTCAGGAGATGATAAATGTGTAAGGTTATTTTAATTCGTCATGGAGAAACCGACTGGAATCGACAGGAAATTTTCAGGGGTAGAATGGACATGGACTTAAATAAAAACGGGCTTTTGCAGGGTGAAGCAGCAGCCGGATCTATTAAGAATAATCCAATTAAGGCAATTTATTCGAGTCCCCTCAAAAGGGCAATGCAAACAGCGGAAAAGACAGCCCTTCTATTTAAAATACCAATTCACAAAAGAGAGGGATTTATTGATATTAATTATGGGAACTGGGAAGGTCTTGCAAAAATCGAGGTTGAAAAAAAATTTCCTGAGGATTACAAAATCTGGATAAATGAGCCCCATAATATAACCTTTCCAGAAGGTGAAAATTTATCTCTGGTTATGAAGAGATCAATGAAAGAACTGGAAGAAATAGTTAATAATCATCAAGGGGAAGAAATAGCGGTTGTTTCCCATCGCGTGGTCATTAAAGTTATGCTATGTTATGTCCTGGGCATTGATAATTCAAACTTCTGGCGTATAAGGCAGGATACGTGCGCAATAAATATCTTTGAGAAAAAGGAAGGCAAATTTATTATCCACAACCTCAATGATACATGCCATTTAAAAGAACTAAATATTTCTCAACTTGCTGATTTCTGAGCAAAAAATTTTGCAAAAGTATATCCTTTACTGTTCACCAATAGAAAACGGATAACTAATGACTATTTTGAGGCTTGCATCTATTGATGCAGGAACTAACACCTTCCGTTTATTAATTGCTGATATTTCCCATGATGGAAAGATTAATCCCCTTTTTACAAAAAGGATAATTACCCGAATGGGTGAGGGATTAAATTCTAATAATCATCTGACCGATCAGGCCATGATGAGAGGATTTAATGCTCTAAAAGATTTTTCCCGGAATATAGAAGCATATCAGGTAAAAGAAGTCCTGGGGGTTGCAACAAGCGCCTTTAGAAAAGCGAGAAATGCAAAAAGGTTCCTTGAGAAGGTACACAATGAGCTGGGTATAACATTAAAGATAATCAACAGGTTTGAAGAGGGTATTTTAATGTTTAAAGGGGTAAAAGGGGTGATAGATTTTTATACCCCAAGTCACTTAATTTTTGATATCGGTGGGGGGAGCACGGAATTTGTTTTATCAGGGGGGAATGATTTTAAAGACATAAATAGTCTGGATCTGGGGGTTGTGTATTGTACAGAAAAATTTTTAAGTAATGACCCCCCGGCAAAAGATGAACTTAATAAGCTTGAGGCATTTATCCTTAAAACGCTTCTTCAACTACAGGACAATTATGAAAAAAATCTATTAAGTGATTTAATATCACAGGATAAATTAACTATTGTCGGAACTGCCGGAACTGCCACCACCCTTGCTGCAATAGACCAGAAGATGAGAAACTATAATCCGGAAAAAATTAATAATTATTCCCTATCAAAAAATAGAATTAAGGATATATTTAAAGAGCTAATTTCCATGTCTTCCAGACAGAGAAAAGCCTTACCGGGAATAGAGTCTGGAAGGGAGGATTTAATTATTTCAGGGGTGATTATAATTATCAATATTCTGGAATTATTTGCTCAAGATAATTTAATAGTAAGTGACGCCGGACTTTTAGAAGGGATCCTATGGAACTGGATAGAAGGATTAAGGCATTAAATTTTTTGACATTCAGGCATTTGGATTTCATCTGACACCCGGACTTTTTAATTTCATGCGGCAAATTATTATTTCTTCCCTAAACTTTCCCTTCTGTATTTATCCATGCACTCTTTTGAGCAAAAATACAACGTTTCATTACCATGTTTTAGCTTAGAGGCAATATTTTTTACTACATAGATCCCGCATTGAGGATCTTTTACCAGCTCCTTTTCTTCAAGCTTATTTGTTGAATTTTGACGTTTTGTATATTCTTTTGAAGTAAAAGATTTTAAAAGCTTTTTAATAAATACATGAAAAAGATAAAGCAGGAAAATGAAGATTACGAATCGAAAGAATGTCATATTGATAAATGCGTATTATGATATATTATGCAATTATAACCTTTTTATCATCCTTCCCTTTGTTCAACAAATCTTTAATCTTTTTTTTCAGTACAGGATGGTTAAAATCCGGCTCAATTTCACATAAGGGTATTATAACAAAATTGCGTAAATGTAAAAATGGATGAGGAATTTTGATTTCAGGAGTCTCAATAATTTCCTGATTGTAAAATAGCACATCCAGGTCAATAATCCTTGGACCCCATTTAAAACTTTTTTTTCCTGACTCTTGTTCTATGTTTTTTAGCGAGTTTAATAAGTCTAAAGGCATAAAAGAAGTTGATATCTTAATTACACCGTTTATAAACCATTTTTGTTCTGTATATCCCCACGGTTCTGTTTTATATAAAGACGATTTCTTTAAAATTTTTATCTTATCTATTAAAGAGATTTTTTTAATGGCATTTTCATAATTTTGTAAAAGGTCGCCCTTGTTTGAACCAACCCCTATAAAAGCAATATTTTCCATTTAAAAAAAGCTAAGTGATGTCCGTTGTGTGTTGGCAGTAATTAGTTGCATTTATTCTTATTAAATACTTTAAAAGTACAAAAGGGATTAAGTAGCTTTACAGCTAAAAATTTAAAAACCTGCCTTTTTTATGCGATATACAGCCTCTTTAATTCTTTCAACATCAACAGTCAGGGCAATTCTTATATAGCCCTCTCCTGAACTGCCAAAACCATTTCCAGGGGTAGTAACAATCCCGCAGTCTGAAAGTAGTGCGGATGTAAATTTTTCTGAGGTATAACCGGGAGGGTTGGGTAGCCAGACATAAAAAGTAGCAAAGGGTGTATTAACTTCAAACCCAGCTTGTTTTAGGCCTTTTATCAGTTCATCACGCCTTGTTTTATAAATATTTCGCAGTTCATAAACCCTGGTTTGGTCACTTTCTAAAGCCTCAATCCCTGCTTCTTGAATAGCCTGAAATAACCCTGAATCAATGTTTGTCTTAATTTTACCAAGGGCCTGTATTGCATCTGAATTTCCTGCGGCAAAACCAATCCTCCAGCCCGTCATGTTATAAGTTTTAGAAAGGGAATGAAACTCAATACCCACCTCCTTTGCTCCTTCAATTTCTAAAAAGCTGATGGGCTTATTATTTTCTTCAAAATAAAGTTCTGTATATGCTGCATCATGACACACAATAATGTTATATTTTTTTGCAAAGGCAATAATTTCAGCAAAGAATTCTCTCGTAGCCATAGCGGCAGTGGGGTTATTGGGGTAATTGAGGAATATTAACCGGCTTTTCTTCAAAACCTCTTCAGGGATATTTTTTATATCCGGAAAAAAGTGATTTCTTTCGAGAAGTGTAAGGAAATATGGAATACCTCCGGCAAACTTTGTAGCTGTTGGATAGACTGGATAACAGGGATCAGGAACCAAAACCAAATCCCCAGGATCTACAAATGCCAGAGGAGTATGGGCAATGCCCTCTTTGGAACCGATAAGGCTTAATACTTCAGTTTCAGGGTCTAAATTGACATTAAATCGCCTTTTATACCACCCGGCCACACTTTCCCTGAAGGAGAGCATCCCCTCATAAGAGGGATATTTATGATTTGCAGGGTTTTCTATACTCTGCTTCATTTTTTTAATAATATGAGGAAAGGTAGGAAGGTCCGGATCACCGATACTTAAATTGATAACATCAACTCCCTTTGAAATGACCTCTGCCCTCATTTTATCGATTTTAGCAAAGAGATAGGGCGGTAGATCTTTAACTCTTTTTGCAGGTTCTATGGTCACTATATCCTCCAAAACTGTTTGAATTTCTATTTAATTCCAAGGACATCTTCCATATTATATAAACCATCTTTCTGGTTCACTATAAAGTGGACGGCTTTTATTGCACCCCTGGCAAAATTTTCACGATTTGTTGCCCTGTGGGTTATTTCCAGCCTTTCTCCTGTCCCTCCAAAAATTATTGTATGCTCACCAACAATATCACCTGCCCGAATCACCTGTATACCAATCTCATCCTTACTTCTTTCTCCGATAATTCCCTTTCTTCTATGAACTGCAACCTTTGACAGCTCTCTTTTTAGCTCATCTGCAATAATGCGGGCTATATTCAGGGCTGTGCCACTTGGAGAATCCTTTTTTCCACGATGGTGGGCCTCAATAATTTCAATATCATAATCATTACCGATTATCCTTGTCACATCCTTTATAACTTTAAATATTAAATTTATACCAACGCTCATATTTGGGGCCATTACTGTTTTTGTTTTTATGGCCAGCTCCTTTGCTTCATTTTCTTCTTCCTGTGTAAATCCTGTTGTGCCTATTACCACAGCTTTTTTATATTCCCCGGCAAGTTTAAGGGTGGACAGGGAACTGGCTGGTCTGGTAAAATCAATAATAGCATCACACCTTTCAATAATCGATGCAAGGTCATGGGTAATTTTGATGTTTTCATTGCCGATTCCAATTATTTCTTTTACGGATTTTTCAATTAGCGGTGAATTCGCTATTTCAGTAATCCCAACAAGATTAAGCTCATTATCTTCTATAACCATACGGGTTATTGTCTTTCCCATACGGCCACCTGCTCCAATTACGATTGTATTTATCATTTGGGCTCCTTACAAAATTTTTTAACATAATATCTAAAATAGATAATATTTGCAACGATTTGATTTCTGGAGTTTCCTTAAAAACTTTTTATGTATTTTGTTAAACATATTGATATCCTTTGTAAATCTGAATGTTAAAAATAGAACCCTTTATTTCTGAACGAAATTTGGCCTGGAGCAGTGGGGTACCTATCGAGGTGAGCAGGGGAGGCGAAAGCCCCGCCTTTAGAGCGGGGAAGGGGCAAATATTACCCGCCTGCGAGCCTGATAGGGTCACTGTGGAAGCCATGAATTGAAGAAATAAAGGGTTCTATCAAAACTAAGGAAACTCCTGTCGGATTTAATTGGTAACTGTTAAGATGGTAAATTTATCTAAATAACAGAAAAAGTTGTGTTTAACCAGACAAAGCAAGGAAGAAGTTTTTTCTATTTTTTAGTAAATTTTGTTAACCGGCAAACTTTTTAGCAATGGAGTCAAAGACATAATAAAATATTAACAGTGGAACAACTCTGGTTACCATACTGGTACCTATAGATGCGGGTCAAATTCCTTTAAAACAAAACAGATTATAAATAATTGCGCCGATGCAGGCGAACGATAAGCCCTTCATTGTAAGCCGGATAATCTTATTTTTATCCATAATCATTCCTTTACGATTAAGTTGGTTCTTATTTGTTGTATATACTGAAAATTCTATTTATTTCACTTAATTTTTTATATAATACGTAAATCAGCGGCGCTTTTTTTGTATCCAC
>JAXHUS010000436.1:0-2016 GCA_034189305.1 Thermodesulfobacteriota bacterium
TTTAATAATATATGAATATTTTCTACAATTTCTGGATAAGGGCTTTTATATCTTTTTCCTTGGTTTTGTAAAATCACATTATATCAAGGAGTTATGGCCCAGAGAAATAATTATAATCATTTAAAGTATTATTATCAAAGAATGTATCAAAAAGAAAAACGTTAAGCTTAGTTTTTTATTTAGCTGAAAGCTGAATTCTAATTTCCAATAAAGGAGAAAAAAATGACGGATGGAAAAATAACTGCAAAGACAAAAATGTGCTGTTTAATCGGAGATCCGGTATCCCACTCCCTGTCCCCTGAAATCCATAATACTGCATTTAATGCCCTTTCTTTAGATTTTGTATACCTTGCTTTTAAGGTGGCAAACCTAAAGGATGCTGTTTCGGGCTTACGTGCTTTAGGAAATTTTAAAGGGGCAAGTGTAACTATCCCCCACAAAGTGGAAATATTAAAATATCTGGATGAGGTGGATGATGTGGCGAAAAATATTGGTTCTGTAAATACTATAGTTAAAGAGGAAGATAAGTTAATAGGATATAATAGCGATGGTTCCGGCGCTTTAAAAGCCCTTATCTCATTTGATGTAAACCTTGATAGTAAAAATATAGTAATGCTTGGTTCGGGAGGCGCGGCCCGTGCAATAGCCTTTACCCTGGCAATGAAAACCAAACCGGAAAGTTTAACCGTTATGGGAATTATTGAAGATGAGATAAAAAGGCTTGTGGATGATTTAAATGGAAAAACACGGGTTGGAGCTTCGGGAATCCTTTTAAATAGTCATTCTCTTAAAAAAAGTCTGGAAGAATGCAATGTTTTGATCCATTGCACCCCCTCTGGAATGTACCCAAAGGTTGATGAGACCTTAATCCCAAAAGAATTGCTTAATCCGGGTATTGCCGTGTTTGATATTGTGTATAACCCACTTAAGACAAGACTTTTAACGGAAGCTGAGAAAAGGGGCTGTAAGATTATCTTCGGTGTGGAAATGTTTGTTAATCAAGCTGTGATCCAGTTTCAGCTCTGGACGGAAAAAGAGGCTCCAGTAGAAATAATGAGAAATGTTGTAATGGAAAAATTAATCGCCTGAAGTTTTTATCAGGAAAATGGTAGATGCTCAGGTGGATAGCCTGAAGCTTAACTGACAACTGATCCCAGTGAACAGTTGCAAATTTTCTTATGGGTATTTAAACATTACATTTGATAAGTTATAATAAAATATTAATTTTATAAAGAGGTTATTTTCCTATGAATATTATACTTATTGGATATAGGGGAACGGGAAAAAGCAGTGTGGGAAGAGTCCTTGCAAAAAAGCTTGGCAGAGCTTTGGTGGAAACCGATGGGAGAATTGTTGAAAAGGCAGGCATGTTCATACCTGAGATTGTTGATAAACATGGATGGGAATACTTTAGAGATTTGGAATCACAGGTTGTAGAAGAACTTAAAGATAAGAATAATTTAATAGTTGATACCGGCGGTGGAATTATTTTAAGGGAGGTGAATATATCACATTTAAAGAAGAATGGGAACATTTTCTGGCTAAAAGCCTCTGTTCCTGTAATTGTTGACCGAATAAAGGATAGCACAAACAGGCCTTCCCTTACATCCAGGTCTTTTATTGAAGAGGTTGAAGATGTCTTAGCCGAGCGGTTACCAAAATATAAAAGTGCGGCTCAATTCATAATTGAAACCCGGGATAAAGGGGTTGAAGAGGTGTCTGAAGAAATTCTTAAGATAATTGAAAATGATGAATATCAAAGGGAAAATGCCAAATGAATGTCAAAAGAAACATGTTTAAAATGGATAATCAATGTGCCCCTTGAAAAAGGTCTAAGTATTTATAAAATTAATGCAACTATCAGCGGAATAATGGTCTTTGACATTTTAAAATATCGTCTATGGTCTATCGGTTACGTTGTTCTTCAACAACAGCAGGCTTAAGCCTGCTGTTTACTAAACCTGAGTACCGAAACGAATTGCGCAACCCTAACCCTTTGACGAATATTTATATGCC
>JAXHUS010000437.1:0-2151 GCA_034189305.1 Thermodesulfobacteriota bacterium
GCCCAAGGCAGACATTGCCCCATTATTCAGAAATTACTATTGTAGAAAAAATGAAACTAGTTTTGCTTAATGAAATTCATTTCCGGGCTATCGGTCTTACTGTAATATATGAATTTTAAGGGTTGAGGGAAGTGTGAGAAGGAAATGAACGACAAGAGGTCTTTGAAAAACTTTAATTTATTCAAGATTAAGCCGGGCAATTGCGTTAGCCTTGAAGCTATTGTATCTGCCGCGAGGATTCAGAGGATTCAAAAGTAAGACTGACAACGATATTGGAGAAAAAGGGATTCATTAAGGCCCGCTTAATAATGAGGACAAAAGAGCAGTATATATTGTATATACATTCTTTGCTAAGAAAAAGGTCGAAGTTAAGGGCATTTATGTGCCGGCTTCAAGAAGTAAGAAAATTGATAAAAACATACAATTTTCATTTTTAAAAAAAGAGCGACCAATCATCGCAATTTTACCTAGCTGGTCCACCCCGAATCACTTATTTTTTCTATCGGGTGAGTTGGGTTAAGATTAACCCAACTCACCCGACTTACAACACTCAACTAGCACTCATTAGTTTTTAGCTTCTAAATTTTTACCCTTCGCACCAAAAGATCGATCCGATCTGAAACTAAAACCCACTTGACGCTTAAGGGTGACATAGAACTTCAAGAATAACATCATCGAGATAGTTTGACGGATCGGATGGGCAATCCGGATCAGAAACCCAGCCGAGATTAATGACTGCTGATTCGGCACCTGGATTCACAAAAAAGTCGTAAACATCCGTGTAAAATCCATTTCCGGAATCATAGCGTCCTACTTTTTCCCACTTACAATCAGATGAGATGGCTTGAATGCAAGTTTTCTGTCCGTCTAAAACCTCGTAGGTTATTTGTAAACGACCTCTCTTAAAAGAATTAAGCGTGACAAAGTTATCGACAATTATGTCAAATTCCCAGTCAATATGTTCCGCTCTTAATTCGGGTGAATTAAGAAAACCGCTATCTTTATCATAAATAAAACATTCCGCAACGCGACTATGATCAAGGGATCCCCAGTCCGCCCTCATATATCCGGTTCCGGACAGATCCCCGGTTGGTCTCCATTCAGGTGGAGCAATATCATGAGCGACTGCAAAAACCGGCATAAACAGAACACAAGAGACTACCAACAAATTAAACAACATGAACGTTTTTCTCTTCATCTTTTTCCTTCCTCATAATTGTGTAAGTTAATTAAAATTGAGCTACCTTTTTCAGATAGTCCAAACGCCGCCTGAAAGCGACGGAAAGGTGGGTTTCATCCTTCACCTCATTGATAAGTTTAGCGCTAATGTGAGCATTTCATTGAGTGATGAAGTAATCTTTCCATCTGAAAACTTAAAAAAATTTTATTTTCGATTCAATCCATAAATATACCCCTGAACCCTCTCTATTTTTATGCATAAAACCTTATAATTTTAGTGTGCCGGAAGAAACGGTCTCGGCACGGATTAAAGTCGCCATCAATTTCAAAAAAGCCAGTGTTGCAGTGTTGATTGAAATTTCTGTTGTCCATTTTTATTAAATTGGCCCTAAAATGGCTTTAATTTCCACAAAAAAAGCCGCGCCACCTTTCCTCTCAAGGCAACCCGGCTGATTTTTAGTATTCTTTTTTTCACCCTGCGATCGGTAATAGCTTTTATACCAATGCCGGGTGACCAATGAATAATAATAACAATAATGAGTCCCGCGGCTCTCCGCACAAGTCTCACAGCGGGCTAAGCTTTGATTCAGGATATTGTAGTATTATATTAAACTTTAGGTCATTCTAATTATATACTTCATTAATAGATCTGTCAATTATTTATTCAATTTTTTATTCATTTCGTCGATGTTTTAAGATGCACGGGACACTTAAGTTCGTCGGTGTCACTATTGGTCCGGCTCCCAAATGACTTTAAATAATTTTTTCCCAAATGAGCCGGTTTAGTTTTTTTCAAAAAAGAAAAGACTGAGTTCATTGGTATCCGGATCGGATCAACTTAATTGGCTTTACCAAATAAATATTATTAGACCATGCACAAAATAACCTTGACAAAAGAGGGGTCATATTATATTAATTTAGTACATTTTAGACCGCTTGGATCCAGGGTTCTGGACTGGGACGGAAGGTTGA
>JAXHUS010000438.1:0-4241 GCA_034189305.1 Thermodesulfobacteriota bacterium
TTCAACAACAGCAGGCTTAAGCCTGCTGTTTACTAAACCTGAGTACCGAAACGAATTGCGCAACCCTAACCCTTTGACGAATATTTATATGCCGGCAAAAGGAAATTCCTATACCATGAACTTAAATCTTTTCTTTACCCGGCAGTCTCTGACGGAAGACTTCAAATAGGATAATTCCGCCGGCAACAGAGGCATTAAGGGCATCTATCCTGCCCCGCATTGGAATCCTTATGAGAAAATCACATTTTTTTTGAACCAGTGCACTGATACCTTTTTCTTCATTTCCAATAACAAGCCCAATGTTATCCCTTCCGTCAAAGGAATATAGAGAGGTTCCCCCTGAGCTTACCGAACCGGCGATCCATATCTTTTCTCCTTTTAAATAATCAACAATCCGGCTTATGTTGGTTGTTTTACAAATCCTTGTATGGAAGATTGCACCGGATGATGCTTTTATAACAGCAGGTGTGATTTCGCAGGCTCTTTTTGAGGGTATAATTATGCCGTGAACTCCGGCAAGATGAGCTGTTCTAATAAGAGCTCCAAAATTATGCGGGTCTTGAATGTGATCTAAGATAAGAAAAAAGGAATTTTCTCCAGAATTTTTCCACGCAAAGATTATATCTTCTAATGTACAATACTGATAAGTTTTTTCACAACTGGCGGCTATACCCTGATGTTTTGTAGTGCCGGCAATCCTTGATAGATTTTCCCTATCGGTTTTTATTATTGAAATCCCTTTTTTTTCGGCAAGCCCCAATACTGCCTTTATCCTTGCCCCGGTTAAGGAACGTGCGTAAAATATTCTAACAACATCATACCGATTGCTTTTTAATAATTCGGCAATGGGATTTATGCCATATACGATAGAAGCCACCTGAAATTTAGAATAAACTTTCTTTCACCATTGGAAGGATGTATTCTTTTCGGCATCTTTGTGATTTTATAATCGATTTGAAATCTGCTACAGCCCTGTCAAAATCCCCGTTAATAACTATATATTCAAATTTTTCCATCTCCATTAGCTCCTCTGTCGCAATTTGGAGGCGCCTTTTAATTTTATCAAAACTTTCCGTTCCCCTTTTTTTTAATCTATTTTCCAATTCATTAAAACTTGGGGGAGTAATAAAAATACCGATACCATCAGGATAAACGGCCTTAAGTTGTTTTGCCCCGTTTACGTCAATATCAAACACAATATCTTTTCCTTCGGTTTTTGCTCTTTCAATAAAGCTGAATTTTGTTCCATAATAATTGTCAAACACTACAGACCATTCTGCAAATTCACCTGCGTCCCTCATCTCTAAAAATTGTTCCTTACGGACAAAAAAGTAATCCTTTCCTTCAATTTCACAGGTACGGGGCGCTCTTGTGGTACAGGAGACCGAAAATATAAGGTCCGGCAATGATTTAATTATCTCTTTACAAAGGGTTGTTTTACCGGCCCCTGAAGGTGCACA
This sequence comes from Thermodesulfobacteriota bacterium, assembly GCA_034189305.1. Lineage (GTDB taxonomy): Bacteria > Desulfobacterota > WTBG01 > JAXHUS01 > JAXHUS01 > JAXHUS01. Next base: position 1,461 of record JAXHUS010000438.1, read on the forward strand.
TACAATAAAAAGAAGGCTATCCTTTTTCATTACGTCTTTTTGTAATCAGGGACAAAGTTATTGTGATTGAGTCTCTGGGCAATTGTTTCGGCCTGAACAGCAGATAGAATTATGTGGTCACTATCTGTAATAATTATCGACCGAGTTTTTCGACCCTGGGTAGCATCAATAAGTTTTCCTTCATTTCGGGCATCTTCCTTAAGCCTTTTCATAGGGGCCGAGCCAGGGGTTAAAATAGATATTAACCTTGACGAAATCACTACATTTCCAAAACCGATGTTAAGTACTTTGGGTTCCATCCATGCCTCCTGTATTTATGTTAATTTGTGTAACTGAATTATATAAATATTTCATTTAAATACCAGCATGTAACTTAAGTGTCATGTACACTAAGTTATCAAATGATAAAGAATTCAACTTAAGGCACTTTAAGTGCGCCTAACTCGAGAATCCTCCTTTATTCTATATTTTGAACCTGTTCTCTAATTTTTTCCAGTTCCAATTTCATTTCTACCACCAATTCGCCAATATCTGTTCTATTTGCCTTAGCTCCTATTACATTAACCTCTCGATTTATTTCCTGGAGAATAAATTCTATCTTTCTTCCAATGGGATAATTGGCGTTGAGACATTTACTCATTTGATTAAGATGGCTTTTTGTCCTGACTATCTCTTCTGTTATATCAGTTTTTTCAATAAGAAAAAGAACTTCCTGAAGCATTCTGTTTTCATCATAAACTAAATTTTTCTTTAAGCTTTCTATCTTCTTCAAAAATTTTTCATGATAACTTTCTCTATTTTCCGAATTAATAGTCCCTATTAGGGCTAAATTTTTCTTAATCTTTCCGAGTCTGGAAGTAATATCCTCACAAAGGGAATGACCTTCTGCCGTCCTCATCGTTTCCAATTGCTCCAATGCCTTTTCTATCGTTTCAACAATTAACTTCCATTCACTTTCCGTTAATTTTTCAGGTATCTTTTCAAGTGAAATTACTTCTTTTAATTCAAAGATATTAGACGGATTCAAGTTTCCCGAGAGGGAATATTTCTCTTTAATTTTATGCAATAAATTAAGATAATGGTTAAGGAGATTCTCATTAAAGGTTATCTTATAATTATTATTTAAACTTGATTCCAGATCCAGTAAAAATTCAATTTTCCCCCTTGCCACCTTATTAGCGATAATTTTTCTTATTTCAAGCTCTTTGTCATTAAGTTTCCTGGGAATTCTAATGTTGAAGTCACAATATCTATTATTTGTAGTTTTAATTTCCACGGAAATTGTAACGGATCCATCCCGGTATTCGTCCTTTCCATAACCGGTCATACTTTTTAACATATTGTCTCTTCCCTCATTCCTTTCAATGTACTTTTCCCTCTCATTTGAAATACATATTTCTTTCGAATAAATTCCATTATCTCAAGGATTGGTTCGGAAGAATAGTCTGGATATGTCCAATCAAGAGGATGAAAGGTTTTAGCTCTAAAAATCAGGGTTAAATCAGCATAAATTCCTTTTGTTAAGTATGGTCTGTGGGCATAGCTTTTTGTAGTTGCCAGAATTAAATGGTGGAAATTAAGGTATCCGGGGTCAATATTAATGGGCCTGTCCACAAGTGTGCTCAAATATTTTTGCTCCAGTCCATTGGTAAAAATTTTAAATTCAGGAAGAGTATCCGGATCTATTAACTTTTCAAAACTCAGGATTTTTCGCTTAAGATTACTTCCCATCTCATTAGAATAATAATTAGTATGAGAAAAATCTAAAGGCTCTGAAATAAAATCAACCTGGCCAAAACTGTAATCCAGATCATCCATTATTTTCTCTATTGACCCAGAACCTGTATAAAGTAAACTTGCGATTAACTTTACAGGAAGAGGCTTTTTTGCTGTGCCCATCAACTTTTATTCATATAATAATAATGAAAAATATAAGAAGATTTAATAATGGTGTCAAGGGATTTATTTTAATTTGCCTTTATTTAGCTTAAATTTTTTTCAATTGCTTCTTTAACTTTATTCATAAGCTTCCCCTTTTCCTTCATAGAATAACGATCTGTTGCTATTGGAGGGCTTATTATTATCTTTATTGTTCCGGGTATTATTGTAAATTCTCCCCTTTTTTGAATTTTTCCACTTCCCAAAATGCTTATGGGGACTATTTTCTTGCCTGTGGTTATTGCCAGCCTGAACCCTCCGGTTTTAAAGGGGAGCAGTTTGTTATCCGTGTTTCTTGTTCCCTCTGGGAAAAAAAGTACCGACCTATTCTTTTTTACAATATCTTCAGCAGTTTTAAAGCTATTATAGGATTTTTTTAAACTTGAACGGTCAACAGGAACGGATCCGACAAGTTTTAATATAAGCCCAAATATGGGAATTTTATACAAACTATGTTTTGCAAACCATAGGAAATTAAATGGTAGAATACAAAGGGCGAAAATATCAAACATACTTTGATGATTAGGCATTAATATATAAGTCTCCCCTTTATTCAGGTTATTGAGCCCTTGAATCTCCAGTTTTGATCCGCTTATAAAAATTAGACTTCTCCCCCATAATCTCCTAAAAAAAACAGCAATTTTTTCAATTTTTTCTTTCGATTTAAAAAAAATTAGAAGGACAAGAATGATAAAAGGGAAATAGACCAATGTGACAAAGCAGGTTAATATCCAGAATATAATTGAATGAATCATAATATTTCATCTTTCTATCAATTCTCGGTGAAATTTTAATAGTCTGATTTTACATGATTACTTACTGATTTTAGAATTATTTTTCGTT
>JAXHUS010000439.1:0-3637 GCA_034189305.1 Thermodesulfobacteriota bacterium
TCCATAACAGGATTGTAACTCATGGCAATGGGGTTCTTACCGGTGAGGGTAACGGATTGAAGCACTGTGTCGGTCTGGGTATCAACCACAACAACCTGACTATAGTCGGTTGGAGAAAGAAAGTTATTCCTGTCCAATCTTTGAATTGCAACAAAGAGCTTCCCGTTTAGCATTACCATAGAACTCATCTCCGGAATCCCATCGGCATCAGCATAAGAAGAAAGGTCGATTCGGGTAATCTCAGCCCCTGTGGAAGGATTGACCACAAGGAGATCCGTCTCTTCATAAAGGGTAACATAAGCCTTTTCTTCATTTAAAAAAGCCATGTAATAGGGATTGGATAAGGCGCCTGTGGAGAACTGTAATATTGGGCTGGTGAGGTCAGCGGTACTAAAGACCATAATATTATCACCATATAATCTGTTTATCACATAGATTTTCCCACGGTAATACTGGGCTATGGCATCACTGTGAATAGAACCGATGGAGCTATCCGCAGACCAATCCGTGAGATTTACGGTGGAGTAAGAGCCTGTGGAATAATCAGTGGTGACTACAAACAGTTTTTCAACTCCGGTATCACCCCCACCCCAAACCGGTATTACAAAAAACAATACCAAAAATTGGGAAATAAAAAACATGGTTAGCTTTTTCAGTTTTTTCATTTATTTTCACTCCTTTTAAAATCACTTAATTTTTTTTAATTCTACCCTTTTTAAAAGATGAAATTATCCTGTTATAAATCTTCTTAAACTCTAAAACGGCGAATCTCTTGCCTTAAATAAACACCGGCGACATATGATTTTTATTTTTGTTTTTAACATAAAATTTATGGTTTTTTCTTATAAACTAAATCCGTTTTGTGAAATATCTCTTCCTTTTCCAGGTCTTTTTCCAGCTTTATGATGGCCTCCTTTAAAAAAGGACCTGCTTCTTCTTTTAAATCCATAAGCAGGGCTTTTATCTCCTTTTTTAAGGCAGGGGAATAATTTGCCCTTTTGCCTTCAAGGAAATTGTTAATACCCGGAATAACCTTAATCAGTATATTTCGGACACGTGACATGAGAGACGGGTGTCTGGATAGAATGAATGAAAGCTCATTGGAAAACCGGTAGTATAGTGAATTATAAACCTTTCCGGTCTTGCTTTTTGAAAGGATTTCGTCCCGGAATCTTCTTAGCGTATCAATATCTTCAGACTCCCTGTCCAGAACGGTGGTTGCCGCACATAAGCCGGATACGCCTTCGCCTGTAAGGGGTATATCCAAAACTCCCTCATCGGAATCATTGCTTTTCACCTGAAGAACACCTTTTATCCTTCCGCTGTTTGAGGGATTAAATCTTACGGTAAGTACTTCTTTTTCTTCCGGATAAAGGACAAAAGGACAGGGCCGTTGTAAAATAAGGGAATAATCTGAAATACCTTCGGTAATGCCAATTTCATTTATAATTAATTGACCTCCCCCATCATTTAACAGGGTAAGGGAAAGTTCCCTGTAATTGCCTACATTAATTTCGCCGAAATCAAGGCTTTCGGGAGAAAAGGCTATTTCAGCAGAACCACAGGCTACGATTCCATGAATAATTTCATTAACGGGAACTTGTACGGCTCCTGGGGTTATAACCATTAATGCATTAGAATCAGGGTTGAGCCATAGTTTTCCCGTACCGCAAGATTTAATGGTAAATGTAATACTATAAAGTTTACCATCACCTGCCGGCCCATCCTGGCTGCCAAAGGTAAATGCACCGCATCTTACACATTTATCAAGGCTTGAGTCATCGGGTTCAATCCAGGAATCATCTCCGGACTGTTCATATTGAGGGCCTACCTGCCCTCCATTTCTGCCGGTGCTGAAGATAAAACTGTCCAGAACCACATCAGTATCCCGGTCAATATCCACAACCGATTTATTATAATAAAACCTGAACTCAAAGCCCCCAAAATTACCGTCATATTGTGGTATTCCATAAATATTTATATTTACTGTAAAGGCATCCCCTGGGTTTTTATTATTTAAATCAATGTATTGGGGTTCTATCTTAATACTTTCTATATAAGGGGGGTCAGCCCCTGCCGGATCATGGAGAAAGAACGTATAAAAAATTAATGACAGATAAAAAACTCCCCTGAATGTTTTTCCCATTTTTATCTCCTTTAATTTATGATATTTAGTCTTTAATCAAATATGGCTGAAGAGATAAGAACAGCATTGATGTTTATATGGTGAGTGTCTATAGACATTCATCTGCTAATCTATCCCTCGCCAGAGTTAAACAGATTGCTAAAAACAGGTAAGGTCTCCTGGCTTGTCAGGTTGTTTGGTATTATAACAACCCCCCTGTACCTTCCCGTCAAGATTAGTCGACAGTGGCATCTTCCAGGGTTTTATGACTTACAGTTGCGGGGCAGCAGCAGCTTTTCACTGCTTTCCATTTACCTGTTCTCAATTTTTCTGTCTATTTTTATTTAATATCCAGAATTAATGCTCGGACTTTTTTGCTAAAAATCAGGACTTTCTTGCTTTTCTGTTATGTTTAAAGATAAATTGTCAAATTTCTTTCTATATGCTGAAGGCGTTATCCCTTCTTTCTTCCTGAAAATCCGGCTAAAATACGATAGATCATTAAATCCAAGTTGAAAGCAGATTTCGGTAATATCCATATCCGCATCCTTTAATAATTTTTTCGCCTTATCAAGACGCTTTGTTATTATATATTTCTTAAAGGTATTACCAGTGGCTATTTTAAAAAATCTGGAAAAGTAAAATTTACTCATACCGCCCTCTCTGGATACTTCCCCAAGGGTTATCGGTCTTTCCAAGTTCTTTTCGATAAATATTAATGCCCTTTCTATTTTTGACTTATTACGCATAAAAAAAACCCTTAAATCCTTTTGGGACTTAAGGGCTGCACCCTGCTTTACTTCACCCTGCGCCTTTTCCTCGAGGAAAGGGTAAGTCCTTTATATACAGGCAGGTCTTCTGACTCCCGGATTAATCTATTTCCCACGCCTTCCCAACTGCCTTAAGGCAGTCAGTGACTTTTGATTAATTACCTGTTTTTGCTGAACCAGCAACTAATAACAAATAACCAACCTGTGGGTTTCGTCCCCGGTCACAGCGGCGGGACCGTAGGGGCTTTTTACCCCCTTTCCCTATTAAATCCATTTATTATATTGATACCTGTACTTTTTCTGCTGAAAAATTAATACTTTTATTTAGTTAGAACCTCTTTTTTTCTCCTTAGCTTTTTTGGGGTTTCAACTCTTTCTAAAATTTCCACTCAAAGGTAGCAAAATAGGAGATGCCCGGCAAAGGAAATCCTATTGCGTCATAAAATTCTCTGTCAGTAAAATTCTTAACTTCAAATGTACATGTAAAATTTGTAAAAGATTTAATCGACAGTCCGGCATTATGTATTTTTCTGTCCCTTATTTCATAAAACATATTGGCAGGACCATAGTAATTTTTATCCATATAATTGAATTCATAAAATATCTTTCCCCACCTGTTGAATATCTTTATCCTGCGTTGGGCGAGTGCGCGGGATGCTCGTGATACCGGCGGATACGGCGAGCCGCCCCAACAGCGACGTCAATGCGATCCGGGATTTCGTGCGCGCGCGGTCGATCACGG
>JAXHUS010000044.1:0-3762 GCA_034189305.1 Thermodesulfobacteriota bacterium
TTTCCAAATATTTCCTATCTTAAACTTCGTTATAATATAAACAGCAAAAAGACCTGTTTTTTTTATTTTCTTATTCGACCTCTTTTAATAATTACAAAATTTATAAAAAATTTGTAACAGGTCACGAGAATCAATACCTTATACCAATTCGTTATCAAACATTAAAGAATTATAAGCTATTTGTCCTATAAATATGTTAATTTTGTGGATATTTCTTTAAGCTATGAAATCGAATTGGTATTAACCATACTTGTGCTTTTCCCTACCATCCCCTGAAACTGATAAACCCAGATTTTGCAATAGAGCATTACTACGATTCTAAATGTATTTGATGAAACTACTTTTCAGGCTGTTATGCAAACCCTTTGAGCGTTCATTAAAACGTTTTTTTAATTAATCTTGGCGAAGTGAAAGGTTAGCGATTTCATCTGTCTTACCCAAAGGCTTTATGTTATTTTAAATATCTTCATGATATGATCCTACATATTTTTCTGGCAACTCTTCAAAGGGGTCGGGGGTCAGTTGTCGGTTAAACCTTTTTAAAAACTCCATGAACTATTAAACATTTTCACAATACAAAATTCCGATAACTACTTTAGTAAAAATATTTTCCTGAATCCCGTCAACTGATCCCTGTGAACTGTTACTTTTTTGTTCTTGTAAAAAATATCCAGGTATATATAATAAAAGATAAATTAAAGCAACTCATTGAAAATAAAGCAAACTTAGATAATTTTCATAAAAGTCTATAAAATCTCTGGCGCTCTAAAGTTATGAAAAAAACAACAGAAAGGTGTGTGGACATATTGGATGACGCAAGGGTAAAAAAGATAGAGACTGAGCTTCACCGAAGCAATGAATTTTTAAGAAATTTAATAGAGAGTTCAGTGGATGGAATAATAGCTGCTGATATGAAGGGAAACATTATCATTTTCAATAAGGCATCTGAAAAATTATTGGGCTATCAGGCTGAAGAGGTAATGAAAAATGTCCATGTGACCCAGCTTTACCCTCAAGGTGTAGCGAAAGAGATAATGAGAAGGCTCCGTAGTGGTGAGTACGGGGGGCATGGGAGAATGAGCCCCTGTAAAATGACAGGGATAAGAAAGGATAATACACACATTCCGGTAAATATATCAGCGTCAATTGTTTACGAGGATAATAGGGAGATAGCCAGCGTTGGTTTTTTTTATGATCTCAGGGAAAAGATGAGAGCGGAAAGGGAATTGAGAGAGACTCAGTTTCAACTTCTCCAATCGGAAAAAATGGCCTCCCTGGGTAAACTGGCTGCAGGTGTGGCTCATGGAATAAACAATCCTCTGGCTGGAATCCTAATGTATGCCGGCATATTAATGGAAGAGATGGAAAAACATGACATAAGGCGGAAGGATCTGGCAAGGATAATAGAGGAGGCTAATCGCTGCAAAATGATTGTAAAGGATCTTCTGGAATTCAGCCGGCAAACCGACGATACTATGACACCCATTGATATGAACCATACCATAAAACAAGGGCTATCATTATTGGAAAGCCAGGCCCTTTTTCACAATATTCTTATAGTTAAAGAGCTTGACTCTTCCATGCCGCAGATATTGGGAAATCAAAATCATCTTAGTCAGGTACTTACAGATATGGTCATTAATGCTGCTGATGCTATGGATGGAAGAGGTACCTTAACGGTAAAAACAGGTCATTCAAGGGGGATGGGGTGGATAGTGATCAATGATACTGGTTGTGGAATTCCCCATAAGAACCTTTCTCGAATATTCGAGCCCTTCTTTACCACCAAAGAAGAGGGCAAGGGCACAGGTCTGGGGCTTTCTACCTCCTATGGAATAATAAAAAAACACGGCGGAGAAATTGAGGTAAAAAGTGCGGTCGGAAAGGGAACGACTTTCATTATCAAAATTCCCATTAAGAGAGCTTGATAAAAACTACATGCCCTTTAAAAGCACAAAGGAATATGAAATACTAAATTCGAAATTCAAAACAATTAAAGATATTAAAATCCAAATAACCAACATGGCATAAGGTCACAACCAAACATGGAAAAAGAATATAGAAGTCAGAAGACAGAATTCAGAGGGATCGGAAAAATTTATTTTATAAACTCTTTGTTCTGACTTCTGAATTTCTCTATTTTCATATAAACCGGCATATATTTTTAACCGGGGTTTTATTGAATTTGTCTCGAATTTATAACAACGAGGATGGGCAGCTTGCCTGTCAGAGAGGTGTTTTCAGGTGAAAGGAATAAATGCCCGCATTCTTGTGGTAGATGATGAAAAGGTAATTCAGGAAGGCTGCAAAAGGGTCCTGGCTAACTTCGATTACCTTATAGATATAGCCGGAGATGGAGAGACTGCTTTAGAAATGGTGGGAAGGAACGGTTTTGATGTTATTCTTCTTGATTTAAAGCTGCCTGGTCTGGGAGGAATGGAAGTCCTGCGTCTTTTAAAAGATAATGACCCCGAAACAATAGTTGTGATGATTACAGGTTACCCTTCCATTGAAGGGGCTGTTGAGGCTATAAAGCTGGGAGCCTATGATTACATTCCCAAACCCTTCTCCCCTGATCAGCTTCGCATTGTGATTAAGAGGGCATTAGAGAGAAAAAAACTTCTTTTAGAAAATGAATATCTCCGACGTGAATTAAAGGCGAAGTGTGAATCAGAGATAGTGATCGGCAAAAGTAAAGCAATGCAAAGAATATATGAGCTGGTACGCAAGGTAGCCCCTACGGATAGCAATGTTCTTCTTTATGGAGAGAGTGGTACGGGAAAAGAACTTATTGCTAAGGCTATTCACAATTACAGTCATAGAGAGGGTAAAGAGTTTGTGCCCGTTGATTGTTCTTCTTTAGTTGAGGCTTTACTTGAAAGTGAGCTATTCGGTCACGTGAAGGGCTCTTTTACCGGTGCTGTTCAGACCAAACACGGCAGTTTTGAACTGGCCAATGGAGGGACATTCTTTTTTGATGAGATTTCAAATCTCAGCCTGAGCATCCAGGCAAAGCTGTTAAGAGTGCTTCAGGAGAGGGAAATAAAGCCTGTTGGAGGAACTAAGAGAATTAATGTAGATATAAGGATTATAGCGGCTACTAATCGTGACCTTAGAAAATCTATAATTTCCGGCACTTTCAGGGAAGATTTATTCTATCGTCTGAATGTGGTGCCCATTACCCTGCCACCTTTAAGGGAGAGAAAGGAGGATATCCCTCTACTGGCACATCATTTTCTGGCACTGTATAACAGGAAAAGGAAAAAGCCCCTGTTGGGTATCTCTCCTGATGTTATAGATTTACTTTTGAAATCTGATTGGCCGGGGAATGTGAGGGAACTTGAAAATACCATCGAACGAGCTCTGGTTCTGGCTGATAATGAAATAATCCTTCCCAGGGATCTGCCCTGGTATATAAACAGTAAAGAAGGGGGGGGAAATAATCGAGATATATATAAAACCCTGGAAGAAGTCGAGAGAGAGCATATCCGGATGGTTCTCCGGGCCTCGGGTTACCATCGGGGTAAGGCATCTAAAATAATGGGAATTAACCGCAAGACCCTCTATCAAAAGATAAAAAAATATGGATTGGAATAAACCCAAAAATTGCAGTAGCAATTTTTGGTAAATGCAAAATTTTAAATGATTATAATTATTTCTCTGGGCCATAACTCCTTGATATAATTTGATTCTACAAAATCAAGGAAAAAGAGATAAAAGCCCTTATCCAGAAATTGTAGAAAATACTCCTATATCATTAAA
>JAXHUS010000440.1:0-5323 GCA_034189305.1 Thermodesulfobacteriota bacterium
CCATGATCGGAAACGATAATAATAGAGCCATTATCCCCCATACCGTGCAAAATGTCGCCAATATATTTATCCAGTTTAAAAAAATAATCATTTACTTTATCGATAAACCTTTCATTCTTTTTTTTGTTGAAGGCAGGATGTTTCTCATAAAATATATGTAAAAGCCAGTGGAAGATCTGATCCGTCTCCCAGATATGCAGGATGGTAATATCACTTTTAAATTTCTCTTTCAGGTAAAATGCCGATTTGAATTTGTAGTCTAATGCATAATGGCATTCCTTTAAGAAGGTATCGATATTTTTATCATTGGTTATGGCAATCGGCGTATTAAAATAGAGGGGATAATGACCAAATTTATCCTCCAGCTCATCAATTAAATTTATAGGGTAGGTAAAATCCCTTTTCCCGGAAGGGGTTAGAAAATCACTGATCATAGCCCCGTTAACAGGGGTGGGGGGGTATGTGATAGGAATATTAAGAATAACCGTCTTTATACCCCTATCTCCCAGAATATCCCAAAAAGCCTTCCCTTCCCTTGAAGTGGAATTTAAAATCGTATGGTCATAACTTCCGTCCTTTTTTAATGCAAAACTGAAAATTCCATGTTTCCCCGGATTTTTACCTGTTAAAAAAGAAGACCATGCAGGGGCAGTTATCGGGGGCATGGTGGAAGTGAGATAACCATGGGAACCTTCTTTTTGTATCTTCTTCAGATTCGGCATTTTCCCCTTTTCAATAAAGGGGGCAAATAGGTTAAAGTCTCCTCCATCAATGCAAAGCAGAAAAATTTCTTTTTTACTCATTGGTGATAAATTCCGGGTTAAAACTCTTCAAATTTTTGCAAAATGATTAACCAAGATATCCGAGCCCCTTCAATCGCGCCTCCACTTCCCGGTCAATCTCGGGAGAAAGGTCTTTAACTTCTTTTCCACCGGTCAAATCCTCGGGAAAATATTCAGGTATGTTCCCTGATAAAAAGTCGGGATCAATAATTTCCTTTAATATTTTTCCATCCATCTTATCAGATATGGGGCAGCCTAAAAGGTAGAGGAAAGTTGACGCCAAATCCATTATGCTTGCACGGCGAAGGGTTTTTCCGGGTATAATATTTTTGCCGCAAGCCATAAATACGCCGTCCATCCTGTGATTTCCAGGAGAAATAACATTGTCCACCATAATTTTCGGAGTGGTAAAACCAAAAAAGTTTCCGGCAAGATACCCTGTCTCCAATGGATAAAACATAATATCAGGGGCATTTTTTACAAAGGGTCCATTATATATATCCTCCGGTAAAAAGACTTTACCGTTAACCATCTCACCGGTTTTTGGATTCCTCATATCTTTTAACCTACTGATCAAATCTTCTTTTACCTTTTCAAATTCTTTGCCCGGTTTAACCAGACCATGAGTTTCCCTTCCTTTTAAATTTACGTTTATTGCCCCCGGCCCCATCCGTGAATAGGCAGTGGTTCTCTTCCAGTCAATGTCATCAAAAGAAAGTGAAATGTTTTTCATGCTCACGGCGCGCACTGCGCCTGTATTGTCAATATTATGAATTTTTTCCAGAAACCTCCAGCCATAACGCAACACAGTATTAAGCAAAATCTTAAAAAAGAAGGCATTATTTAATCCTGCCTTCCAGAGGGCAAGTTTAATTCTGGCGGTTTTTGTATCCTTAAGCTTTACAAATCCCTCTTCAAGGAGCCATGCATTTAAATCAATCCAGGTATGGACAGGGCCGAACCCATGATCGGACATAATAAATATGTCCGCTCTATCCTGATATTTATCAAGGAGTTCCTTGAGCTTTTTATCAATGTTTTGAAAATAAGTAATTATTTTTTGCAAAAAACGGTCTGCCATTTTTTGGTTAAAAAAGGGGGCGTCTTTATCAAAAAAATTCCAGAGATCATGCTGGAGACGATCCGACCCTTTGATGTGCAGCATGTTAAAATCACTGTCATATTGTTCCATCAGATAAATAAAAACATTGATTTTATAATCAAGCTCCCGGTTTATCTCTTTAAGAAAATGTTCGGTACAGCGAGGATTTAAGGTGGGTGAAAATACAATTGTTTTAATATCTAACGGATATTCCCCGAATTTATGTTCAATTTCTCCCAGAAGGGAGGGGGGATAGACAAAATCCCTTTTCCCGGGCGGAGTTAAAAAACAGCTTACCATAGCACCGTTAACTTCTTCAGGTGGATATGTAGTTGGTACATTTAAAACCACTACCTTCTTTTTTTTGTCGGATAATAATCTCCAGATTGTCTTTCCTGTTCTTTCAGATGCATCAACCAGAACGTCTCTTCCCTTATCCTGACTATGGGTAAAAAAGTAAAATATGCCATGTTTGCCGGGATTTTTACCTGTCATGAAAGAAGCCCATGCCGGAGCGGTTATAGGGGGCATTACCGACTCTAAAGGGGCGCTGACTCCTTCTTCCTGCATCTTTTTAAAGGTCGGCAAGAATCCCTGGTCGATCCATGGCTGTAATACCGTAAAAGTAGCCCCGTCCAGGCCGATTACTATAACTTTGTTTCCCATTACATCTCCTCTTTTTTCATATAAGCCCCTTTACCTGAAAATTTTTTAAATTAACCATCCGGCCGGGTCATTATAGTAGGATTTTTATTTTAAGAGTTTTTCTTTCTTGATCCAGGCGGCAGTTTTTTCCAGACCTTCTTCCAGTCCAACCCTTGCGCTGTAGTTTAGCTCTCTTTGTGCCTTTGAACAGTCGAATTCCGAATTATTACTCATTAAATACAGGCCGAAACGGGTTAATAAAGGCGGATTTTCTTCATGTAAAAGCTTTGCCTTAACCTCGGTCAGGTAAGCTATAAGATAAGCCAGGGTAAAAGGGACGGATCTTGATACAGGCTTTTTTTCGGCTTTTTCTAAAAGTCTGTTTAAAAATTCTTTGAAGGTGCATTTCCACCCGTCTACAATATGATAAATCTCACCTTTTGCCTCTTCCCTTTGTTCAGCTAAAAGCATGGCTTCTACCAGATTATCCACATAAGTTAGAGATATAGTCTGCCGTCCGCCATTTATTAAAAAAAATGTTCCATTATTCATAATTTGAAATAGTCTTGGAAAAATATTTCTATCTCCGGGTCCCCAGATCACACTGGGTCTTAATATTGTTGTTTGAAGCCCGGATGTATGGTGATATTCCCGCACCACTTTTTCAGAATGTATTTTGGTTTCACTATATGGGTCAAATACCTTTTTTGTATAGGGGCGGGATTCATCCGAATTATAATGTTTTGTTGAAATTCCTATGACCACCAGCGAGCTTATATGGATAAATCGATTTACTCCCGCATTTTTTGATGCTTCCAGTAAATTTTTTGTTCCGTAAACATTTGTTGAATAGAATTTTTTCTTTTTCCCCCATTCTGAAACTAAGGCGGCACAATTAAATACAGTTTCTATATCTTTAAGGGGAGTGGTTAAGGTTGCAGGTTCTTTTATATCCCCATAGACAGTTTCCACACCGGGCAAATCAAATAAGTCTTTCTGATTCTTTCTTCTTACCATTGCTTTTACTTTTCTTCCACGGACAGACAGCTCCCTGATTAAGTGTGAACCTAAAAAACCCCCTGCTCCGGTAACAAGAACCGCCATTTTATAACTTAATTAAAATTTTCTATAACAATACAGGAATTCTGACCGCCAAAACCGAAAGAATTGGATAATGCACGTTTTATCCTCATCTCTCTGGCAACATTGGGAACATAATCAAGATCACAGGCAGGATCTCTATTTTTGTAGTTTATCGTCGGAGGAGCAAACCCACCATTTATTCCTAAAATGGTAGCTATAAGTTCAAGAATTCCTGCCGCTGAAATAGTATGACCCAACATAGACTTGGTACTGCTTATGGGTATATTATAAGCATACTCTCCAAAGACAGACTTAATTGCCTCTGTCTCAATTCTATCGTTTTTAAGGGTTGCCGTGCCGTGGGCATTTATGTAATCGATATCTTCTGTTATTATTTTGGCATCCTGTATGGCCTTTTCCATGGCCATAATTGCCCCTTTTCCTTCCGGATGAGGAGCGGAAACACTATAGGCATCCTGAGAATTACCAAAACCTATAATTTCTCCATAAATCCTTGCCCCCCTTTTTTTTGCGTGGGAAAATTCTTCAAGAATTATGCTTCCAGCCCCCTCTCCCAGGACAAGCCCTGTCCGCTTTCTGTCAAAAGGTTTTACCGCCTTTTCAGGATGTTCATTTTCCGTGCTCATAATACCTAACATGCAGAATCCTCCCACACCAAAAGGAAAAATCATAGAATCATACCCTCCGGTAATTATGATGCTTTCCTCACCCCTGGATATTTTTCTGTAAGCAAGGCCAACAGCCTGTGAAGATGCTGCACATGCCGAAGTAATTGTCAGACAAAGCCCCCTTAGTTTTAAAACCTGGGCAATACTTACAGTTCCATAATCTGCCGGAACCCAGATCGGCGAATCTTCTTTTCTGTCAAGTATTTTTTTTGAAACTTCGAGGGTAATCTGTTCTGAATTATAATCATTCAGTTGGATAATATTATATATTAAATTCTCAAGCATTATATTTTCTTTACGGGAAATAATCGGATGAATTCCCGCACCCATAATAATTCCGCATCTTCCTTCAGCGATTTCCTTAAAATCAAAACCTGCGTCTGTAACAGCCTGGTAAGTTGCGGCATGGGCAAAAAGAACCCTTCTGTCGGGAGCAAGTTCATCTTTATTAAAGTTGAAAGGGGATTCTATGTTTGCCATTTTAAAGTCCTTAACTTCGGCAGCAATTCTTGTGGGGAAAGATGCGGCATCAAAAAGGGTAATTGGTCCTACACCGGAAATACCTTTTCTTAGAGCTTCTTCATATGTATTTTTATTTCCGCCAAGGGAAGAGATAACGCCAATTCCTGTAATTACAGCTCTTTTTCCCATTATTTATTCGCAGGAATACCGCCACTCTGGTTTAATTGAAAATTTTTAACAAACTCCTTGTTTTCCAGAGGCACCTTATAAAGAACGTAAGTTAACCTCTCAAATCTTGCAACCAGTTTTCCTTTTACAAAAGCCTCGCCTTTAATTACACCACCATATTCATTCAGTCCCATAATTTCCACATGGAGAACCAACTGATCACCAGGATATACAAATTCAAAAAACTCGGCGTTCCTAACCATAACCATTATGGCAATAAAATCATGGTTACGAGAAACCGAAATTGCCCAACCACCTACCTGGGCTAAAGCTTCTATTATCAAAGGTTCCGGCATTGCTTTCTTCTTTTCATAATGATTTTTAAAAAAATC
>JAXHUS010000441.1:0-7856 GCA_034189305.1 Thermodesulfobacteriota bacterium
CTGTGCCTTCCCCGGAGCCTTTGGCTGGATTAGTCCATTGTTATTAAGCAAAATTTTAGTTGCTGTTACAGGAATATCCGAATTTGGCACTCCGGGATACCTGTGGAGGGCAGGTGAGCGAGTTTACAACCTGGAGCGAAGTTTCAACATTAGAGATGGATTCAGCCGAAAGGATGATACCCTGCCAAAAAGATTTCTAACAGAACCACTTAAAATGCAGGACCAGCGGAGGGGCAGGTGGTAAGAAAATTTGATACTCTTCTTGATGAGTATTATAAGGCCCGGGGTTGGTCTCATGACGGCATTCCAACACCAGATAAGCTTAAAGAACTCGGCCTTGAATCAGTGGTAGGTGATATTGAACGGTTCTCTCAGTAAAACAGAAACATAAAATCTTGAAAATAGAGGAGGGAGAATGAAAAGAACATTTTTAATATTTTTAATTTTATGTATTTGTACACATGATTTAAGCCGGGCAAAGGAAATCAAACCAGGGATTGTCATCAACGAGGGAAATTACACAGAATATCTCCCTGAACTTAAGAAACTTCTCACCCCGGGCTATTTAACCGATATTATAATGGCTTTAAAAAATGGCTGGATAACATTTCCTGTGGTGGAAAAAAAGAATTATCCTCCTGCCGAACATTTTCACAGGGCAACCCTTAATAATGTCGGGAGGTACAAGGTGGCCAGGGATAACAGACTCATCGGTAAACCTTCCTGGAAGGCAGGTCTTCCATTCTTACCCCCAAGAACAGCAGCCGAAGTTGCCTGGAACGTATATAAAAGGCGGGAATATGGAGACCAGATGTCCTATTATGCACCCTTCCTTCTTTTTGATTTGAAAACTAACTGCCCGGATGGAGAGATCGTTTACATGGACACTCTTTAAACGAGACTATATAGGGAGGACAGTTATTCCACCCATTCCTGAAGAAACGGGAAATAACGGGCTCTTAAATGGTAAGGAATCAATTATAATTCTCGAACCCTATGATGTCAGGGGACTTTGCCATGATAAGGGTAAGGTATGAGGATATTTATAAAAATGACGATGTATATTCTTATATCCCGGTCCTAAGGAGGATTCGCCGTTTGACTGGAAGTGATTTGACAGATCCTATGTTAGGAAGTGATGCTTGTTATGATGATTTTCAAGTTTGGCGACAGAAGATAAACCCCAGAATGACTTTTAAAATGAGGCAAAATAAATTCCTTGTTCCCGTTCATTTATTTAAAAAACCTACCCATGACTTTATAAAAGAAACTTTTTATCAAATAGACTGGAATATAAGACCTATCTGGATTCTTGAAGTCAATATAAACGATCCAGATTATGCCTATAGCAGGCGGGTGATTTATGTGGAGAAGGAAGAAGACTCGTATTGCCTTTATGCAGGAGAAAATTATGACCAGAAGGGCAGGTTTTGGAGAAGTGACAGCCACTTCGGTTATCACCGGGACCGTAAAACATTTGTCCCAAGTGTTTTTTATGGATATATATTCGCAGATCATCTATCCAACCACTCAACCCTTATGGATATAACGCCTTTTCCCAACGATCCCAACTGTACACCGGAGGTATTTACCATCAGATACTTAATTAAAATGGCCAGATAACAAAATATCCCTTAATTTATCTAAATTCATATTACATGCAAGTGTTAAAATTTATAGAATAAAATAAGAAAATACGCAATAGTTCACAGGGATCGGTTGTCAGTTAAGCCTTTTCTCAAAAAACTTCATGAACTATTAAACCTTTTCACAGACTAAAATTCATAATAATTAATTGAGTTAAAGTTTTTTCCTGAACTCTGATAACTGATCCCTGTAAACTGTTACGAAAATAAAATCAATATAAAATGAACATTTGGAACTTAAAAAGCCTTTTATCCTGTTCATTTGCGAAATAAAAACTGAATAATGCAAATAAAAAAACTATTAAAAAAATGATGGACAATATATTTTATAATTTGTATATTACTATTTCTGTGGCATTATCGAAATAATTAATTGGGAGTAAATATGGAAATATTCCTTATTTATACTAATATTTACTTTTTTGATTATTTATTTATTTACTAACCTATAATGGCAAAATAGGTGCATATAAAGTTATTTGTAATAAAGGAATAATTATTGCAAACTTTATTATATGTCTAAATAATATTTTCTATCTTAATAAAAAGGGGTGAGTTGTAATGGAAGTTGTGTCTAAACTTTTTAAGACGGAAATGAAGGTTGAGGCACTGGTCAGAGAAAAGGATAAACTTGTCATGATGGGCGATCCTTCAGACTGGATGTCGGCAAAATCATATATTGCCGCAGATGAAATCGGTGAGATGATTCCTAAAATATTGGGGTGGAGCCTTTTTTCCTTTATCTTTCTCTTTCCTATCTATTTTATCAAAGGTTTTTTACAAAAAGAGGACCTTCAGGACAGAATGAATACATTCGGTATTGTTACGTCCCTTGTGCTGGTACTGGTTATGATATTTATCGGGATACCATATTTAAGAAGCTCTCCTGTCATTGCAAGCTTAGCACTGTTTTTCTTTGCTATATCAACAGGACTTGGCGCTTTCATTACAGAAAGGAAGAGCCTGGTTTATACTACAGCAATACTCTTTACCCTGGCATACTTTTCTTTTATTACAAAATATGGGTTTGGTCTATTTTACCATCCCACCTTTTCTGTATTTTTAATACTGCTCCTTTTTTTTGTCGGATTTGTTTTAAACAAAAAGAAAGAAGGAGTATTTCACCCCGCCTTTTCTTCCTTTGGTATTTTTGTTGTCCTTTATTATACAATATATTTAATGATCTATTTTTTTGATTATTATCCATTAAATATGTGGGCAATTATTTTTCCTGCTTTTGGTTTTTCCGTTTTTTTCTTACTCAGGTTCCTGGTTACAAAAAGAGTTCGTTGTCTTGCAAACTCACTTATTTTTTTTACGACAGGATACCTTCTCACCCTTTATAATATAAGAGGGCTTTTAGTCAGTTACTATGGATTATTCCTGGTTGTATTGGGACTCCTTATAAGTTTTATCGGTGTATTCCTGCAAAGAAAACAGATGATAACCGTGAAAATGGCTTCGGCTTTTTACTGGATTGGCCTTACGGTATGTATAATCTCTTTTTTTTATGCCTTTTTTAACAGCACATCCATGTTTTTTACCATCTCTTTATTTGTGGCCGGATGTTTTACCTTAAGTCAGCTGATATCCACAATCCCCCTTGAAGACAAAGAAGAAGAAGGGCCTTTCCAGGAAAATATAGTAATGACTCTTTTTAATGGCGCCCATATCGCCACTTACTCATACCTATTTTTACTTTTTTATTATAACTTTCCTTTAGGCTGGGGAGCCGTCTTAACTTCACTTTTTCTTTCAATAACACTTCTTGTTATGGGCGCCCATGTAAAAGAGCCTGCTTTAGTAAAAAGGAGTCAGTATATTTATCTTTTTGGTATTTTAATCTCAATTTCATATCTTACTGCTCTGGCAAAATTCAATCCTTTAGGAAACTATGCTTTTAATATGGCATTAACCGTCCCACTTTTTTTGTTATTTTTATATTTTTCCTACTTCTACCGGGAAAAACAAAATGAAATATCCTCCGTTTCCTTTGCAGAGGTTAGCTATTTTATTGCGGTTCTTATTTTTATCTTACCGATTCTTAATAATGAAAATATAATTTTCGTTTCTTCCGCTTTAACCCTTGGATTACTTTGTATTTACCTTGGAAATATATTCTTAAATAAGGATTATAATCTATTTTATTCCCTTCCCATTTTTTTCTCGGCGCTATTTTATAATCTTTTTAAAGGGCTTAAATTAGATGACCCTTTAATAGGAATCTTATTTGTTTTTCCCGGACTTCTGGCTATGTCCCTTGGAATTTATTTCCAGGAAAAAAGAAGACTCCTTTCGAATATACTATTTTTTGCATGGTTTTTAATATCGGCAATCTCTTTTGCCCTAACCCTGAATTTAAGGTCTGTTAATCTTTATTGTCTCGCTATTTGGGGAGCTTCTTATGTATTTGGTTCAAGCTTTATATTAACTGAGAAAACAGCGGAAAGCGAAGGAGCATAAATAAAATGACGATAACCCGGGTCATGTACATTTTGAATGATGAATCCACTTTATAGTTCAGGCATTAATTATTTACTGACCTGGAAAAATCAGGATAAAGAAATATTGTAACCGTTCATGGTTTACAGCTAAAAAAACAAAGGAGAATTACTCCATTAAATATTGAGGAAGGAAGCGGAAGAATCAATTCAAGAGTTGAAATGAATATGCAAAATACTTCGATCGTTGCATACTTCATTGAAAAAACTGTGAACCGACAACCGTGAACGATTACGAAATATTTACATAGATTTATCTTGTTATATTACTGTTATTTAAAGAAATAGGAAGACTAATTAGTAAAAAAAACTCCTCATTTATAGGAAATATTAAATATTTATTAGGCCTTTCCCGGACATTTCAGGCCAGCTTAGGGATTGCCCAGCCGGCCATTGCTGCTGTTCTGGCTTTAAGGTCTATACCGGGGATGGATAAAGTTATAATAGGTTTTATTACTGCCTGGTGCGGAAGTCACGCTACTTTTGCCCTTAATGATTATATGGACATGGAGATGGACAGGAAGAGATTCCAACATTTAAAAAAATTTAACGGTTTTGATATCGATTCTGTTATTGTCCGTCATCCTCTGGCACAGGGATACTTATCGAAAAAAAGTGTAATGATCTGGATAGTTACCTTAGGAATTATAACACTAATAGGGGCTTACTGGTTAAGCCCGGTGGCCTGTATCCTTTTTATTCTCTCAGTATCCCTTGAAATATGGTATTGTAAAATGGCCCTGGTTTCGGCCTGGAAATTTCTTCCTTCTGGAATTATGGTGGCATTAGGAGCCCTTGCAGGATGGTTTGCCGTTACAAATGAGCTGGACTGGCCTTCAATTTTAGCTTTTTTATTCTGGATGTATGCATGGGAGGTTGGTGGAAGAAATATAGTAAATGACTGGGCCGATGTGGAAGAAGACAAATATCTTGGGATAAAGACTGTACCTGTGGTATACGGACTTAAAGTAGCAGGGGCGATTATAATTCTATTTGCATTTTTAACGGTTATTATAAGTCTGGTAATTGGCCTTCTTTTAGATTTAAATCTTTTGTTTTTTTTAGGTGCGGTATCGGTTGGTTGCTATACTATGCTCTTTCCCGGACTTAAATTAATAAAAGAAAAAAATAGTGAAGCAGCTCATACATTATTTAATCGTGCAAGTTTTTATCCAGTTTCTATGCTGGTGGTATTGGTGTTAAGTTTATATATACCAAAATTTTTGGGAGGTATTTTGTGATTTTTAAAAATATTGTAAGATGGACCGGCAATGTTTTAGCAGGTTTAACCTTTATCTTTTCATTTTTCCTGCTTGAAGATCTAATGGTTGCAGGGATTTCCCTGATTATGGGAATTTCATTCGGGTGGGTTACTATAAAATTTCGGGAAGAGCCATACGGTTATCCAGCAATAAGCCTTATTAGCATAAGTTACCTTTTTTTTATTAAACACTTTATTTCAATAGATATTTATCTTCTCTTTGCCCTTGTCTGGTTTTTAATTCTTTTGGGTATCCCCCTTATTTATAAGGCAAAGTTTAAAGAAAAAGAGCCTCAAGACGTTATCAAAATTCTAACCCTGCCCATTAATATATCTGTTCAGACGTTGATGGCAATCACAGCAGGAGTGGTAACTTTTAATTGTCTATTAATCGAAAATCCCTTGTTATTTGTCTTCTCCTTAATCCTCTATATAGCGGCTTCATTTTTTATTTGCAATATGTATAAGGAAAAGTGGTATTTAATGTCCCTGGTTTTCTTGTTTGCCGCCCTCACAGGGGCGGTATCCTTCAATTTTTTAGCTTCTCCCTTTGTCTATGGTTTCATTCTAATCTGTGCATATGTAGCTTTAATATACAATACCTTAAGCTTTGAAAAGGAGGAAATACTAAAACCGATTTATTCCGGGGTCATATCCCTGGCTTCATTTATGGTGGTATTTGTCTATTTTGTAGACCTGGGCCAGGCGGGAAATGTTATTTTAGTGATAAGTTCTATTATCTTTGCAATGGGTGCAGCCCACTTTAAAAGAAACGAATTCATATATTTAGTTATTCTCGCCCTTGCCATTCTTGCCGATAACTTTATTCGTATTTCCCAGGATGAATTTTATCATTCCCTTATTGAATATTTACTTTACTTTATCTTTATATTAGGTCTTATCTTTTTATATCCATGGATTAAAAAGCTTTTTAGATATAGCTGGTCTATAGCCCAGGCCTCCGTTGGGACTTCAGCCCGTGTATTTTATATTTTTACCCCTTTACTTTTGGTTTTTGCATATTTCATCTTTGATTATACAATGATAGTTACAGAAAACGAACACTTTTGCGGTTACTGTCACACAATGAAAGTGCCTTTTGATACCTGGGAAAAGGATACCCATTATAAAGAAGGGGCGGGATGCTTTTCCTGTCATTATACACCCGGGGCCATAAACTTTTTTAAGGGTCGAACAACAGGTATTATGATGGTTACTAAAACATGGGCATCAATAGTTACAGGGGCGGAACCTTCTATTTTTTCTTCAAATGTAAGTGATATGGCATGCATGAAAGAAGGCTGTCATAAAGACAAGACAAAATATTACGACAAAGAGATTCTCTGTAAGTCATTTGAAAATTCACGGATAAAAGTTGTTCATAAAACCATGATGGAACAGGAAGTAAGGGACATTAAACTGCGATGTGGAAGCTGTCATTCAAAAAAGAAAGAAGTAGAAGGTAAGCATTTTACAATAAACGGTCAGGTTTGTTATCTCTGCCATTTAAGAGACATAAAAGATGCCTTCGGCACTGCTGTCGGAACATGTTATACATGTCATGATACCAAAAAGGAAAAAATTGAGGAAAAATCCTTTGTAACAACAGGAGATGGTAAGGCACCTATAGAAAAATGCTTTTCATGCCACTGGAAAGCTGAAAAATATGATGATGTCAAGTATATGCACGATATTCATTACAACAATTACACTGATTTTGTAAAACCGAAGATAGAGTGTGAAGACTGTCATAACGAAATAAAACATGGAAATTTTGGGACCCAAATAACTACATTAAAATAAACTCAAGTATGTTAAGGGAAAAACGGAATAAAATACAGAAAATGTTCTCTGCCGGATCAAAGAGATATGACCTGTTAAACAGAATTTTAAGTTTCGGTCAGGACATTTCCTGGAGAAAAAAGGCAATATCACAGGCCAATATTCCGGAATCCGGTCTTGTTCTGGATCTTGCCACGGGGACTGGAGATGTGGCCATTCTAACAGCAAGAAATTCTTCCTCCCAGGTAAAAATAGTCGCTCTGGACTTAACAAAAAAGATGCTTGAGCTTGCAAAAGCTAAAATAAAGAAGTCAGGATTACATTCAAGAATATCTTTCCTGCTTGGTGCTGTTGAAGAGACACCCTGCCTTGACGGAACCTTTGATTGTATAACCATTGCTTTTGGATTAAGGAATGTTTCTGATATAAATTCCGGAATCAATGAGATAAAAAGGGTTTTGAAAGAAGGAGGCAGGGTTGTGATTCTTGAATTTTCAAAGCCTTGTAAGGGGATTATTTCAAAAGCGGCCTGGTTCTATATAAAAAATATTTTACCCGCAATTGGATGGATAATTTCCGGAAGTTTTGCCAGTTATAAATATTTGCCGGATTCCATTTCTTCATATCTTACACCTCTTGAGATAAGTTCGTTACTTTCTAAATCCG
>JAXHUS010000442.1:0-7636 GCA_034189305.1 Thermodesulfobacteriota bacterium
TAATAATAAAAAGGTTCGGGCCTTGTAAGAATTTTTGCAGCTTTGAATTTAATAAGAAATGCTGATGGATTAACACAATTAAAGTAGATAAAGATATAAGACAAAATAATAGCCCAGAATATAAAAAAACCAGATATAAATCCTGGCTCAAAAAGCATTTTTATCCTCTTATTTGCAATAAGAAAGACTATTACGGTTCCCATAGGGAATAAAATTCCAGGGGGGCCTTTGGTTAAAGTTGCAAAGGCAATATTTATATAGAAAAGGATAGAAAAATAAAATCTTTTTCGACCCGATGATTCAAAAGCTGTATAGAAACATAAAAGAGAAGCAAGAATAAAGAATGTAAGAAGCATATCTGTTCTTGATGTTTTTGCCTGCCAGAAATATTCCTTACTGCTAAGGAGAATAAAGCTTGAAATTAAACCTGATCTATAATCATTAAACATCCTTTTCCCTAAATAAAAAGTAAGGGCTATTCCAAATAAAGCGCTTATTGCAGATGGAAGCCTTGCAAAAAAAGGAGTGACCTTTCCAAAAAGAGCTGAAGGAATAGCGATAAACCAGATTAGTAAAATAGGCTTGTGGAGATAAATCTCACCTTTTAGTCGGGGTACTATCCAATCTCCAGATCGAATCATTTCCCTTGCTACTTCTGCATAAATAATGTATCCCCGATTTTCAAAACTGCGATTTCCAAGTTGGAAAAATATTGCAGCAAAAGAAATAGAAATTAAGAAGGCAAAACTTATTTGTTCAACTTCAAAATGATTTTCTATTGACGATGGGGAAAAATTTATCTTTTTTTGTAACAGTTTCATTTTTTCTACTTTAATAAAATTTATTTGACCTAAATTAGAAAAAATAAAAAATTCCCCCTTTACCATTATATTAAATTGAAAATTAACTTAAGATTAAAACAAGATTAACTTTTCTTAATAATTGAAAAGTGTTTCTATGTAAGATTTGCTGGCAGGGTAACCGTGAACGTGCTTCCCTGATTAACACGGCTTTCAACCTCAATAGTTCCCTTGTGAGCCTTCACTATCCAACTGCATATGCTCAGTCCCAAACCAACACCACCCAAATTGCGCGACCGGGATTTTTCCACACGGTAGAATCTGTCAAAAATATAGGATAAATCATCCTCTGGAATTCCAATGCCTGTATCTTTCAAAATAATATTAACTTTATCAGTGGCCGGTTTGATGGAAAGATCAATCTTCCCTCCACCGGGGGTATATTTAATGGCATTATCCATGAGATTACTGAAAAGCTGCTTTAATTTGACACTATCTCCCTTAATCAATACCTCTTCTGAATCATTAAAAGTAAAAATAGTATTTTTCTGAGATGCCACAAGATTAAACGCCTCCCATAATTCCTTTAATATTTCATTTAGTTTTACCACTTCAAGTTGAAGGACTTCTTTACCTTTGTCAGCTTTTGAAAGAAGAAGCAGGTCATTTATAAGTCTTGTGAGAAAATCAAGTCTTTCAAGATTATAAACTAACGCTTCTTTATATTCTTTGAGGGTTCTATTTTTTGAAAGGAGAACCTCGGTTTCCCCTTTAAGGGCTGCAATGGGGGTGCGCAGTTCATGGGCTGCATCCGCTGTAAACCGGGAGAGTTTTTGAAAAGATTCCTCCAATCGTTCAATCATCTGATTAATGGTCACAGCAAGCCGGTCTAACTCATCTCCGGTTCCCTTAAGGGGAAGTCTTTCACTTAAGCTTGTGGCAGTTATTCTTCTGGTTGTAAGGGTAATCTTATCAATGGGCTTAAGGCTACGGCGAGATAAGAACCATCCGCCGACGGAACCGAAGAAAATCGCTAAAAAAGAGGCTGTACCCAGATTTCGCCGGAAGTTTAAGACAGTCCTCTTCATAGGTCGAAGATAGGTTGCAACCTGAATAATATATTGTAATGTACCATCCTTCTCGTAATAATATGTGAGCATACGAAAGGGACTGCTTTTCTCTGGCAACTTCAGACTTTTGTGAATAAAATTTTTCTGACTAACAAGATGTAACGGTGCTTTTGAAAAAGGGAAAATGATGCCTTTTATTCCGGGGGATGAATAAAGAGACTTCCCTTTATTATTTAAAACCCGAAAAGCTATTTTATAGAACTTCCTTTGAGATAGGGTCTCCTCAAATGCTATCAATTGATAGGTTAAATTTTCAGGATATTCCACAGTCATGTTAACGATTTCACGGGCCTCATCAATGAGCATTCTATCTATCTCTTTAAGGATATTATTGCGAAGGCGATAGTCGAGAAAACCGAAGAGCATACCTGTCAGGACAAAAAAAGTAAAGATGTACCAGATCGTTAGCCTTACATCGATGCGATTGTAAAACTTAATCTTCCCCTTTGAGGACATAGCCGACCCCTTTAACCGTGTGTATCAGTTTGGGATAAAAATTTTTATCTATTTTAGAACGAAGATGGTTTATATGAACATCAATTATATTTGTCATGGGATCAAAATCATAGTTCCAGGTATGTTCAGAAATCATAGTGCGGGTCAGAACATGTCCCGCATTTCTCATAAAGTATTCTAACAGAGAATACTCCTTCGGTGTAAGCTCAATCAAAGTGTTTCCACGTCTGACCTCTCTGGTGGCCTGATTCAATGTCAGGTCATCTATTTTAAGGATTGGTGAAGAGATGTCTTTTCCTCTTCTAAGAATGGTCCTTATTCTGGCTAAAAGCTCATGAAAGGAAAAGGGCTTAACAATATAGTCATCGGCCCCTAAATTTAACCCATTAACAATATTATTAACCGAACCTTTTGAGGTTAAAAATATGACGGGAGTATTATCACCTGTTTCCCTTAAATGACTCAAGATTTTGTAACCGTCTACAATAGGGAGCATAATATCCAGGATAATAAGGTCATAGGTTTCGTGGATAGCAAAATGAAGGCCATCCTCTCCATTTGAAGCCTTATCCACAACAAAATAATTTTCCTTTAACCCTTTTTCAATGAAGCGGGCTATATTTTTATCATCTTCCACTACTAAGATTTTCATTTGATATACTGTTTATTTATTATTGCACTATAAAGCCTAGAATAATCCATAATTTCATTGAACAATCTCCTTAATCTTATAATCCAGCCTTCTTTTTTTCATCCACCTGACAGCTAAAAGATCTAAAAATGATTTTATTATTCTGTTCCTGATATTATACTTGCTTTTACCATAAATTCGTGGACGATGGTTTACCTTCACCTCTACCACACTAAACCCCTCCATTTTTGCCAGAGTAGGGAAAAATCGATGCATCCCTGAAAAAAGCTTTAAGTGTCTTGGAACCTCTTTTCTGAAAGCCTTTAAGGAACAACCTGTATCCTGTATCGACTCCTCACTTATTTTATTCCTAACCCAATTGGCAACAATTGATGAGGCTTTTTTTATAAAAGAGTCTTCCCTTTTCTGCCTCCAACCGCAAACAAGGTCATATTCTTCCAACTTTTTTAAAAGTAAAGGAATATCTCTGGGGTCATTCTGCATATCTGCATCCATTGTTATTAAAACTTCTCCTCCGGCTTGCTTAAAACCTGCATCAAAAGCTGCAGTCTGGCCACAATTTTTTTCAAAATTAATGACTTTAATATTCATGTTAAACTCTTTAACAAACTCTTTTAAAATTTTTATGCTGCTGTCTTTACTTCCATCATTTATAAAAATAATTTCAAAGGAATGCCCGTAAGTTTCTAAAACCTCTTTTAACTCTAAAGTTAAAGGTCTTAAATTTTCTTCCTCATTATAAATCGGAATAATAATAGAAAGGTCGGGATTTACAAATTTCCGTTTAGTCTTTTCTTTCACTTGTCAAACCAAAATGGAAAAATTTTCCCCTGGATTTCTTATCCTGATTTGCACGGGGAAGCTTCCACTTATTGCTGGTCCATGACCAGAGATCTGGATACCTGCGAATATATTTCTCAACAACCTGAGAATATTGTTGGGTTAGGAAAAATACTTTCTCATTCTGAGACAAAGAATTATTTGTATATTGTATCGGTTCTTCAATGAATAAATCATGGGTATTATCCAGGTTCCTCACGATAAATGCCGGAATTATGGAAGCACCGCTTCGCAGGGAAATTGTTGCAGGTCCCCTTGTCGTACTTGCCGGTTTTCCAAAAAAGTCCACGTAAATTCCATCCCGCCTTCTTTTCTCATCAACTAAAAAGGCAACGATACCATTTCCTTGCAGGGCAATCCGGATCTTCTTCAAACAAATATTCCCCGGTTCCACTGGAATATAAGGAACTTCAATCCTATCTATAAAAGTGTGGAATTGTTTTGCAATAAAAGGATTATTTGAACCCTTTACCACAGTATGTATGGGATACCCTTCCCTTCGCAATTTTAAAAAAAGTAACGTAAAATTTCCCAGATGTGCTGTAACTAATAATACTCCCTTGCCTTGATTAAGCGCTTTATCAATATTGTCTCTGCCTTGAACGGTAATATTTTCCAGAATGCTTTTCTGTTTGATCTTGGATAGAGAATAAGAAGCCGTTTCCATAAAACTTAAGCAAAGGTTCTCTCCTATACCATGAATAATCTTTTCAGTTTGCGGGCAGTCATCCTCATAAGCAATTTTAAGATTTTTCTTTATCCTGTTTTTAAAATATGGGAAAAAATATAGTATCTTTCCCAGTGCCCTTCCCATACCGTAATGTATTCTTAAAGGGATCACGGCTATTAATCTGCTTGTAATAAAGAATGAAACTGCTTCTACAAGATAACGAAATTTTTTTAGACCATCTTTTAAAAAATATAAACCCATATTTTGAATCTACTGCTGTAAAAGAGGAAGACAGTATTTAAATAAAGTTCAAAAGTGAGCTAAAGTCTAAAGTGCATAAAAATTAATTAAAATGAAAATTCCTATACACTTAAATTTTTATTATAATCTACTATTATTTCTGTGTATTTTACAAGGGTAAAATGTTTGGAGTTTCAATGTTAATAGATACATATCCTGCAACATAATAAAAGGCGTTGTTTTAGTTTTAACGAAGGGTGAGTGGTGGTTTAAGGGTTTTATTTGCATAGCTTGGTTAAGTTAAGTATAATAAACTAATAAAAAAATATAAACATAAAAAAACAAGAAAAGTTTAAATAGGTGTTTTATTCTTTGGACTTAGGTGAATACAATTGAGAGAAGAAGTTAAGAGATGGTGGAGCAAGGCAAAAGATGATTTAGAAAAAGCTAAAATACTCTTTGATAATAAAAAATATGACTGATCAGTATTCTATTGTCAGCAAAGCATAGAAAAAGCATTAAAATCTTTATTTTTGAAAAGGAATAAAAAGATCAGAAAAATACACGACCTTGTTGAATTGGGAAAAGATGTTCAACTTCCCGATAATCTTCTGGATTTTTCCAAAGAGATAAGCCAGTCTTATATTTACTCAAGATACCCCGACATTGAAGAGCCGGAAGATATGGAATAGATATCCTTAAATTTTTTAGAACGCACCAATGATATTTTAAAATGGACAGAGCAACAATTATAAAAAACAAATTAAGAAACTTTAAAAAATCAGTAAGCAAAGATATCCTAATCAGCAAAATGTATTTTTTGGCTCCTATGCAGGGGGGAAGCCTCATAGATTCAGCGATATAGATTTAGTGATAGTCAGCCCGGAATTCAGAAAGCTTAATTTCTTTAAAAGAGGCGCAAAAATGTATGACTATTGGGATCTATGATACCCCGTAGATTTCTTATGCTACACGCCGGAAGAATTCAATAAGCTAAAAAAGCAGATAACAATAGTAAGAGAAGCTGTTAAAGAAGGTATTGAGATTAAATAGAATATACAAAAACAATTTATTTCCATACTTTAATCACATAAGGATCAAGTTTGTATTTCCTAAAAAACTTATCTATAATTCCTTTCTTCTCATAAGCAACTAAAATACAGCCTTTTGATAATTTCCTGCCTCCAATTTCCTGCAGGATTCCGTCATAAGAGTATCCTTTTGGCTTTCTCTGGTAGAGTTCCCTGTTGAATTTTGCCTTGGTTTTTTGTTCCAATCCGGTTAAGTCAAACGTATATATGGCATAAGGCTTTTGGTTCAGCAGAAGGCTTGCTTTTATATCCATCGGCTCTTTCAGGTAAATAATTTTTCCATCCTGAAAAATATTCTGCAGCAGGCCATTATCAGTCTGCTTTAACTCGCTTAATGTCCTTATTGTGGGCCGTATATTTCTTTTAACATCCAGACCAATAATTTTATCCTGTATCTCTGTGTGTGTTTCAGGCTTGGTTGTCAGTATTAATATATCAATATCAGACTTAGGGCCAAAGTCCCCTCTGGCAAAACTTCCATAGAGAATGACTGCTTTCACATCATTTACCAGTGATAAGCGTTTTACAATTTTTTTAAGGATTAGCTTTTGGCTCAATTTTTTCACCAAACCGTTTTTCAAAAAAATCCAGTACTAATATTAAAGTTCTCAATAACAGCCTTTGCCCTTTTGCTGTTTATTCCGTCGTATCCTAAGTCGCTATAGGCAAACCACACTTTTTTCATTGCGAAGTTTATCTCTTTGGGGAAGTTTTTATTTGAATATTCGTGCCTGCTTGAATGGGTGCCGAAATGCTCATTATTTCTTGCGGCATCCGCTTCAATCAATTGCTCTACTACTTTCGTAGATAAGTCTCCTACAACAGTATTCTGCCTTTTGTTGTAAGCGTTTACAACAGCCTTCAGCTTTTCTTTTGCAATTTTAAGATGTTTTTTGCAATTGCCCATCTTGGTTATAATAACGAAATATAGCCTATTTTTCCCTATTTTAGTTATAATAACGAACTGATATTTAAACTTTTTTATTTTATATTAGTAGATTACAATATACCGGACTATTTTAATTATGAAAATATTTTAAAAGTATATAATCAGAAAATTCTGATTTTACAAGAACAGAAAGCGCAATGGCAAAGCTTCCTGTAAAGACACTCCCTCATGGCAGGGGATAATCCCAAAAATTGCAGCAGCAATTTTTGGTAAATTAAAAATTCAAATAGCAAAAGGCAAAACTAAAAATATCAAGGAATAAAAAAGTAAAATTAAATTTTTCCATTTTCCATTGCCCGAAAAATGCAAATGCATTTTTCGATTTTATAGCTATTTCGGTCTAATTAATATTTTTTGTTTTCCCATAGGAGGAAAAAAAAACGTAAACTTTAAAAAAAACAAAAAAGGAAAGGGACAGAAGGATAATTGATGTGGTACAAAGGAATATTTTCCCCTGGGGGAGAAATTTCCAGAAGGTAAGGTAAATTAAGGCGGAAACTGTGGTGAAGGCCATAAAAATTGCAGGATAAAGGGTATAATTTGTTGGTTTTTTTAGGGTTAACAGGTATGTGGATATAACAAAAAGGGTCAGAGTGGCGATTAGTTGATTCGCTGATCCGAAAATTGCCCATATTGCCGTCCAGGCGTTTGTGGCTCCCAGGACAACAGCGGGTATAATCATTACAAGCCCGGCAAACCAACGGTTTTTTAGGACTGAAAAGGGGAGGGTTTCCTGAACTATAAATCTACCGAGTCTTGTGGCAGAATCAAGGCTTGTAAGCACAAAACAGTTTAACATGAACATAGG
>JAXHUS010000443.1:0-8223 GCA_034189305.1 Thermodesulfobacteriota bacterium
TTTTGGGGTTCGGGTGATAGATATTATAAGCCCCGATCAAAGAGTTGAACAATTAAAAGGGTAGTTTTAAGATAATTAAAAATGTCGCATGGAAAAGCCCAAATGCCGATTAAAGCCC
This sequence comes from Thermodesulfobacteriota bacterium, assembly GCA_034189305.1. Taxonomy (GTDB): domain Bacteria; phylum Desulfobacterota; class WTBG01; order JAXHUS01; family JAXHUS01; genus JAXHUS01. The sequence goes on from JAXHUS010000443.1 coordinate 119, forward strand.
AATATCCAAATGACAAAAAAAGGTATGATTTTAAAAATAGAAGATCAAAGATGGAAATAAAGTGGAAAAAAGAAACTTTTAATAATAAAGCATTTGGGTTGCATTTTACATTAGGATTTTGGCCTTTGTACCTTTTTAAATCTATAAAGAGGAACATAATCACATCCATCATTTTTTTATTACTTATTGGGACGGTCGATGCTTATTCAAATAGTGTAAAAATTTTATCCGACAAGGTAATTAGCAGTGAAGTTAGAGAGGAGCTTCATACAAATCCATTTCCATCAATTTCTTATTCTAAAGTTTTAATTAAAATTTTAGCTACCCTTGCCCTTCTTTTAGGAGGAATTTTTATGTTTTATTTCTTTTTGAAAAGAAGCAGGATTGGTTTCCTCTCACAAAAGGGAATTATAAAAGTCATATCTTCCCATTATCTTAATCCGAGAACCGCCATTTTTTTATTTGATATTGCAGACGAAATCATTGTTGTGGGTTTAAGCGGCAATCAGATGTTTTATCTAACCAGGATTGAAAATGATAATACAAAAAAGAAATTAGAGGAAAATTTAAGCACAGAAGCAAATGAAGACTTTAATAAAGAATTTATGTCATCACTGTATAGCAGCTCTTTAAATATAGATAAAGAAAATAGTAATCTTCCGAATGTAATAAGCGCCATAAAGTCCAAGGTTAAAGGATTAAAAAATTAATGAAGGTAGTCAGGATAGTTTTTTTGGGAATTATTATAGTGCTTTTTTTTAAGCATACAGGACTCTGTCAAAATGTTCCTGTTTTTACTATTGGAATCCCAAATATAGACAAACCGGAAGGTTTTTCAACGGTAATACAAATTCTTATTCTTCTTACAGTATTAACCCTTGCACCTGCTATTCTAATTTTACTTACTTCCTTTACAAGGATTTTAGTGGTTTTTTCCTTTTTAAGACAGGCTCTGGGGACGCATCAAATGCCTCCTAACCAGGTTATGATTGGCCTGTCTTTGTTTATGACCTTTTTTATAATGTCCCCTGTTCTAAACAAAATAAAAGAAGAGGCATTAAACCCCTATATGGACAATACGATAAGCCAGGAACAGGCAATTGAGAAAGCAACCAGACCCCTTCAAAATTTTATGCTGAAACAAACCAGAAAGAAGGACCTTGCCCTATTCATAAAATTTTCTCCCGGCGGTAAACCAGAAGAATTGTCTGAAACCCCCTTAAGTACTTTAGTACCTGCATTTATTATTAGTGAGCTAAAGACTGCTTTTCAGATTGGATTTTTAATTTATATCCCATTTTTAATAATCGATATGGTGATAGCAAGTATACTGCTTTCAATGGGAATGCTTATGCTGCCGCCAATTATGATATCATTACCCTTTAAACTTATGCTTTTTGTTTTGGCGGATGGATGGAATCTGCTTGTAGGCTCCATGATAAAAAGCTTTTTATAAGGAACGACCAATGACCCCAGAGGCAATTATTGAAGTTGGGAATGAGGCAATCAGGGTTACGATACTGCTGGCTGCACCGGTACTTATATTTGGTTTTGTGGCGGGATTAATTATTAGTATTATCCAGGCCACAACCCAGGTTCATGAGATGACCCTGACATTTATCCCTAAAATGATTGCTGTAGTTCTGGCATTAGTTTTATTTTCTCCCTGGATGCTGAAGATTATTTCTGACTTTACCACAAGACTTTTTACCAGCATACCAACCTATATTCACTAAATTTATAAATGATTTTATTTAGTTTACCATTTTCCAAAATTGAGCTTTTTCTTTTTATTTTGGTCAGGATTAGCGGAATTTTTATTACAACCCCCTTCCTGGGAAGCAGGACTCTTCCTGCGAGAACAAAGATCGGCCTCGCTTTAATTTTAAGCTTTTTAATTTATTGCCGCCTGCAGGATGAGCTTTTCTTTTTACCCGATTCTCTTATAACTTTTTTTTTAATCCTGTTTAAGGAGCTAATTATTGGATTTATTATCGGATTTTCCCTGAGGCTTGTTTTTTCAGGAGTTCAACTTGCCGGGCAACTTGTTGGTTTTCAAATGGGCTTTGCAATTGTAAATGTTTTTGACCCTTTAGCAGGGGGGCAGGTTTCTATAATTTCTAGATGGCAATTTCTTTTGGCAATCCTTATTTTCTTGAGTCTCGACGTACATCACATAATTATTTATGTTTTAATGGACAGCTTTTTTCTTGTGCCTATCTGCGAGGTTAATTTTTCTCAGCCCCTATTTAAAGAAATCTTTACTATGGGTAGCTCTATATTTACTTCTGCCATTAAGATCGGCGCGCCTATAATTGCCATTCTTCTTTTTACTACTGTAGGATTAGGTTTAATCGCCCGAACTGTACCCCAAATAAATATTTTTATTGTAGCTTTTCCTGTCAAAATTGCTATTGGCCTTATTGGTCTGGGTATAAGTTTGCCGGCATTTTATTATGTATTAAGGCTGCTTTTAAAAAATTGGCATAAAGAAGTTTATTCTTTGTTTTAATATCCCGGGTAAAAAAATATGCCGGATGAGAAAGATCAGGAAAAAACTGAGCCAGCAACACCGAAAAAGAGAGAAGATTTAAGAAAAAAAGGACAGGTTGCTCAAAGTAAAGATTTACCCTCTGTAGCTGTTCTTTTTAGTAGCCTTATCCTTTTTTATTTTACTGGCGGGCATCTTTTAAGCAAGATGGAGGAGATGTTTAAACATTGCTTGCAGTCTTTAAATTTTCCAGATTTCAACATAACCTTCCTCTGTAATGTTATGGCAATAATCACTTTAAAAGGGTTTTCGATTATTGCGCCATTATTTGTAATTACTCTCCTTTTTGGGATCGTAGGGAATTTAATTCAGAAAGGACTGCTTTTTTCAACGGATGTAATAATCCCTGACATATCAAAGCTTGACCCAATAAAAGGATTAAAAAATATCTTTTCCCTTTCAGGTTTGAACGAGCTTTTAAAGTCTCTTTTAAAGATCATCATTATAAGTTATGTGGCGTATATTACAGTAAAAGGCGAAATTGGTAATCTTTGTCCATTAGCCGGTATGACCGTACCCAATATTTTAAAATATATTTGCACAGTGTCCTTTAAGCTTTGTATGCGAATCAGTTTTTTGCTTATAATCCTTGCTATTCTGGACTATGCTTTTAATAAGTGGGAATTTGAGAGAAAAAACAGGATGACAAGACAGGAAGTAAAGGATGAATTAAAGCAAAGAGAGGGTGATCCATTAGTAAGGTCCCGGGTCAGGGAACTACAGATGCAGAGGGCAAGGATGAGGATGATGCAAGAAGTCCCTAAAGCAGATGTGGTGATAACAAATCCTACATCATTGGCATGCGCTTTAAAATATGAACAGGGCAAGATGCCGGCCCCGATGCTTGTAGCAAAGGGAGCTGGGGTGATTGCAAAGAGGATTAAGATTATTGCAAAAGATTACGACATTCCTGTTATTGAGAATAAAATCCTGGCTCAAACAATTTATCGTCTTGTAAAAATAGGAGAAGTGATCCCTGAAAAGCTTTATAAGGCAGTGGCAGAAATCCTGGCATATGTTTACAGACTAAAAGGAAAAATTTAATTGGAAGATACTAAAAAGATTATACTTTTTTCCACACTTACTTCAAATAGTGATATCTTTCTGACCATGGGGGTTGTGGGAATATTAATTATAATGATTATCCCCATTCATCCAAACCTGATGGACGTTTTGTTTGCCTTCAATATAACCTTATCACTAATTGTTTTAATGATTTCCATGTATACTATAAAACCTCTGGATTTTTCAGTTTTTCCTTCCCTTTTACTTATTCTGACACTGTTTCGACTTTCTTTAAATATTGGCTCTACAAGACTAATTTTGATTCATGGCAATGAAAGTTCTTCTGCTGCTGGAGAAATAATAAAAGCTTTTGGAAGTTTTGTAGTTGGTGGAAATTATGTGGTTGGCCTTGTGATATTTTTTATTCTCGTAATAATTAATTTTGTTGTAATTACAAAGGGAGCTGGAAGGATTGCAGAAGTTGCAGCAAGGTTTACTCTGGATGCAATGCCGGGAAAACAGATGAGCATCGATGCCGACTTAAATGCCGGTTTGATTAATGAGGCCGAAGCAAGGCAGAGACGGTCTCTTATATCAAAAGAAGCGGATTTTTATGGCGCTATGGATGGAGCAAGTAAATTTGTTCGGGGCGATGCCATTGCAGGAATTTTAATAACTTTAATTAATATAGTTGGTGGTCTTGGGATCGGGACACTTCAAAAAGGAATGACAATAATGAAAGCAACCCAGAATTATACGCTTTTAACGGTGGGAGATGGTTTGGTAAGCCAGATCCCTGCTTTGGTTATTTCTACTTCTGCGGGAATAATTGTTACACGGGCTGCTTCTGAATCCAATCTGGGAAGAGATGTTACACTGCAACTGCTTGTTCACCCCCGGGCAATATTTATTGTCTCTATAATCTTAATGATTCTTGCCTTAACCCCTGGTTTGCCGACAACCCCCTTTTTTGTTTTGTCGGCTATTTCAAGTGGTCTGGCCTTTGTAATTTTAAAAACAAAAGAGCAAGATGTCTCATCGGTGGAGGAAAAGCCTGCTGATGAACGGGAAGAAAGTAAAATAGAAATACTTCCTCCTTTAGATATTTTAGAGCTTGAAATAAGTTATAATTTGATACCTCTTGTAGATATTGAAGGGAAAGGAGACCTTTTAGACAGAATAAAAAATATTAGACAGCAATTTGCATTGGACATGGGTTTGATCATCCCCCCAATCCATATTCGAGATAATTTGCAGCTTAAACCAAACCAATATTCAATATTACTAAAAGGTAATGAAGTGGCTAAAGGAGAGGTAATGGTAGATCACACTCTTGCAATGAATCCAGGAAGTATTAAAGAAGAAATTATTGGAATAGCGACCACGGAACCGGCCTTTGGTCTTCCGGCAATCTGGATAAAAGACGAGGATAAAGATAGAGCTCAGGTTTTAGGATATACTTTAGCAGACCCTTCAACAGTGATAGTTACACACCTCATGGAGATCATAAAAAACCATGCTTATGAGCTGTTAGGCAGACAGGAAGTACAGCAACTTATAGATAAAATAAAGGAGACACATCCTAAAGTAGTTGAAGAATTAATACCGGGCATATTAACCCTGGGGGATGCCCATAAAGTGTTACAGAATCTTTTAAAGGAACAAATTCCCATAAGGGATCTCCTTACAATATTTGAGGCGTTAGCAGATTGGGCTCCTTTTACAAAGGATACTCTGGTGTTAACAGAGTACGTTCGTCAGGCGTTATCTCGTACAATTACAAAATTGTATCAGAGTCCTGATGGAACAATTTCCGTTGTTAACCTGGATCAAAAATTGGAGGATGATCTGACTAAAACTATTCAACACACTGACCAGGGTTCATATCTTGCAGTCGAACCAAATTTTATTCGGAAGATTTTGACTAAATTAAATCAGGTTTTGGAAAGCTTTTCACCAATTGAATCTCAACCGGTAATACTATGTTCACCTGTACTCAGACCGCATTTTAAGGGCTTAATAAACCGTTTTATCCAAAGCGTAATCGTTCTTTCCCCTAATGAGATAACGCCAGAAATACAGATAAAGTCAATTGGTATTCTAAAAATAGAATAAGGATATTATTACTATATTTAGATGTTAAGATGATTAACAATGTCAAAATCCCAAAGGTCAAAAACATATTATTGACATAAGGATTCATGGAATTAGACTTGAAGGTTTTAAAACGTCCTATTAATAAGAAAAGATCATTTTATAATAATATAAAAATGTTAAGGCATAAAATCTGCTATAAATTAAATAAATAGTTAATAAGAGAGGAATGAATATGGAGATGAGAAAGTTTACTGCACCAACAATTGTAGAGGCAATGCGTCAGGTAAAGAAGGAATTGGGTCCTGATGCTGTCATTTTTTCAACTCGAACCGTCAAAAACCGAAGTATTTTCAAGCCTTATTCAGCCCCCTGTGTGGAAATAACAGCAGCAATTGAAAATAATTTTTCAGGTAATGAAAAGAAAATCGCAAAAGTTGAGACAAAAAAGGCCCGGGAAGTGGTAACGCTTCCCTGGGAAACCGGACCATCTCTTATAGAGGCTGTAGAAGAGGGTTTTAGAGAGATAAAAGACATGCTTAGCCCACTTTTAAATCCAGTAGAAAAAAATAATAATAAGGAAAAGTTATTGAAATTTCCACGGTTAAAAGATGTTTACTACAACCTAATAAACCAGGGAATAGATAAAAGAATAGCAATAGTGTTTATTAGAAAGGCTGAAGAAGGATTATCTTATAAGGCAATGTCTGAAGAGGGTAAGATTGAGATATTTTTAGCAAACATGTTATTAAAATTGATAAAAGTTTCAGGGCGCCTACAGGTTAAAGAAACAAAAGGGAAAATGGTTGTGTTTATAGGACCAACAGGTGTTGGAAAGACAACTACAATTGCCAAACTGGCGACTAAGGAAAAATTAAACGATAAAACGGTTGGCATTATAACTTTAGATAATCTAAAAGTACCGGCTAAGGAACAGCATAAAAGTTACGGAGAAATTTTTGGAATTCCGGTAGAGGTTTGCGAGAATAACAATAAATTTAGAAAGACCATACAAAATTTTCAGAATAAAGACATCGTTTTTGTTGATACCCCTGGAATTTGTGCGAAAAATTCGAATCAAATAAAGGCGCTCAAAGAGCTTTTAAAAAGCGGCAAAGAAATGGAGGTCCATCTTGTCGTAAGTTGTACCACGAAAGAAAGGGATCTTTATAATGTGGCAAAAAGTTTTTCAGAGGTTCCCTTCCAAAGGATTGTATTTACAAAGCTTGATGAAAGTACAACTTATGGAAACATTTTAAACCTTGCCATAAGATTTAAATCCACCTTTTCATTTTTTACATATGGCCAGAACATTCCCGGGGATATCGAACTTGCAACTCCAGAAAGGATTATCGATTTAATTTTCAATTTCACAAAATTCGGTAACAGCTTTACCAGTGATATAAAAAATTCTTATAATTAAAATACTGTGAAAACATTTTTTAAATATTCGGTAAGATAAGAGATTTTAATGCTGTCAGATCAACACAAAGATAAAAACACGTTAGCCCCTGATTTTAAGAACAAAGGATTTTTCAGTGGTAAGAATTCCCGGCTCCGTGTTATCGCTATAACAAGCGGAAAAGGCGGAGTAGGAAAGACAAATATAGTGGCAAACCTTGCTTTTTCTTTAAGCAGAATGGGTCAGAGGGCAGTGATTTTAGATGCAGACCTGGGGCTTGGAAACCTTGATGTTCTTTTGGGGCTCAGGCCAAACTATAATCTTAATCATGTTCTAAGGGGAGAGAAAAGTATCTCTGAAATTATAATAGATGGCCCGGAAGGAATAAAAATTTTACCGGCGGGTTCAGGGGTTCAAGAATTCACTTTAATTAATAAGGAGCAGAAACTCATGCTGCTTTCCCAACTTGGTATCCTAAGGGAAGAATTTGATTTGATGTTAATTGATACGGCAGCAGGAATTTCATCAAATGTTATGTATTTCAATATTGCAGCTCAGGAGATAATTGTTATAGTTTCACCAGAGCCAACATCTATTACAGATGCGTATGCTTTGATGAAGGTTCTTTCCCAGAGATATAAAGAAAGATATTTTAAAATAATTATAAATAATGTCTCCAGTGCCTCGGAAGCAAATGGTATATTTGCCCACATCAGTAACGTAACTGATAGATTTTTAAATGTTTCATTAGATTATTTAGGCTATATATTTACCGACAGAAACTTTATTTATGCAGTTAAAAGTCAGAGGTTAATCCAGGAAATATTTCCTAAATCTTCTGCTAGCAAATGTTTTGACCGCCTGGCTTATAATTTAAAGAACTCGTTTCAACCTAAGGCAAAAGGCAATATCCAGTTTTTCTGGAAAAATGTTTAAATCCTTAAAAAAAATTTTAAAAAGTGGGGACAATTTTAAAAAAAGAGATTAAAGATATAAACAAACTATCCTCTGAGGAACGAGAAGAGTTTATTTTGCAATATACGCCCCTTATAA
>JAXHUS010000444.1:0-2210 GCA_034189305.1 Thermodesulfobacteriota bacterium
CAGAATAGCCCCGGGAAAATCGGCAAATTCTTTGGCCTGATTCTGCCAGGCTGTGCCATAATGACCGTATAGGTGGGCATATTTTTTAATATTTGGGTATCCGTGGGCCGGAAGCATCTCACCATGGGTGTATACCAAAATGCCCCTGCCTTCCGTCTGTTTTAAAACTTCCTCTAAATCCTTAAGGTCATGTCCTGAGACCAGAATTGCCTTTCCCTTTTTAGCTCCCAGGAGAACTTTAGTGGGAACAGGATGACCATATGCACCGGTATTTCCTGCATCAAGAAGCTCCATCGCCCTGAGATTAATCTCACCGCATTTTAAAACCAGACCCACCCAATCATCAAGGTTCAGGTCTTTATTAAGGGTTGAGATTAGTCCTTCATGAATAAAGGCATAGACTTTATCATCCTCCTGTCCTAAAATATGGGCATGATCAGCATAAGCGGCAACACCCTTAAGCCCAAAAAGCAATGTATGCTGAAGGGAAAGAATGTCAGGGTCTATGGAAGGATCAGAATGTAATCCTGCTGCTTCTCCCCGGGTAACCAATTTTTCTAAATCCTTTTCCGGTGTGAAAGTTGCGGGGCCTGCTATAAAATCCACTTTCCCCCCTGCTGTTTTTACTTTTTCTTTAAGGGTATCTCTCAATTCAATACAGCGGTGGATCAATTTGCCGATTTTCTCCTCATCAAAATTTACATTGGTTAATGTGGCAAAAAGGGCTTCACATGTAAAAACATTTACTTTTGCATCATTTATCCCTACCTTTCTGCCTTCCACAGCATACAGGGATAATCCCTTTAAGGCATAGACCAGAAGATCCTGAAGGGCCGCAACTTCCGGTTTCTTACCACAAACTCCGCCCTTTGTGCATCCTTCCCCCTTAGCCGTTTGTTCACATTGATAACAAAACATAATTTTACCTCCTTTTAAATTGTTATTTATTGTTATTAAATTTTTATTTATATATTCCCCATTCATTTATGTTAAATATAACCTATAAAATATTTACAGTCTTTGACTTAAGTCAAAAAAGAACAATTTTTTTCTAATATCCGGCAGGATTTTTATACAGTATAAAAAATTTATTCCCCGTATATTGATCCATAAACCAATTATTGACTGTGGCTTAAGCCATAGGGAAATGATAATTAAAAGATTAAACCATGAATATTATAGATTATATTAAAAATATTCCATTATTTGAAGGACTTTTGCCGGAACATTATAAAGATCTGACCTCTATTGCCGTCAAAAGGGTATTTAAAAAGGGGGAGAGAATCTTTTCAGAGGGTGATGAAGGCAATGGATTCTATGTGGTTAATTCCGGCAGGGTTAAAATTTTTAAACTCTCCCCTGAGGGCAAAGAGCAGATTCTTCACCTTTTTGGCCCCGGCGAACCCTTTGGAGAGGTTCCTGTATTTTCCGGCGAAGATTTTCCGGCATCTGCAGAGGCTCTTGAGGATAGTCAAATCCTATTCTTTCCCCGTAAAGGGTTTGTAGAACTGATAGGTAAGAATCCATTGCTCGCTTTAAATATGCTGGCTACCCTGTCCCGGCGGTTACGCACATTCACTGTTCTTATAGAAAATCTTTCCCTTAAGGAAGTACCCGGAAGGCTTGCGGCTTATCTTCTTTATTTAAGTGAACAGAAAAATGCGGGGAATAATCTTATGCTTGATATTTCAAAAAATCAGCTGGCCAGTCTTTTAGGCACCATACCCGAAACCCTGTCGCGTATTTTAACCCGTATGGATAAAGAAGGGTTTATAAAATCCGTGGGTTCGCGGAATATTAAGATTCTGGACCGGGATGGCCTTTACGAACTGGTCGGGGGAGAAAGACGTTTGGCTTAAATTGTAAATCTTGCTAATGATGAGCTGTGGTAAGTGATGAAGCTTTCAAAAAAAACTATGACTCCTATTGAAATTATCAAAGCGATTGAGAATCTGGCTCCGGAAGAAAAAGAGACCCTTTCTATTCTTGCTGACAAAGAACTTTCAAATGAGCTTATTAAAAGAAGGAAACAAGCATTGAAAGAAATTAAAAATGGAGAGTTGATAATCGATAAAGGGCTTTTTAGTGAAATATAGATAACATGTTCAGGATTAAGGGCATTAGAGCTGAAAAAAGAGACTTGAAAAAGCTTCCCCATGAAGTTTTGCAAAAAATTGAAAATATTCACAAAAAAAATATATTTTAACAAG
>JAXHUS010000445.1:0-3235 GCA_034189305.1 Thermodesulfobacteriota bacterium
TTTTATTCTGTATCAAGGCAAGAAAATATTTCCTTTTTCCTGATAGCACCCTCCCTTAGAACCTTAAAAGGTTTTGTTGTAACATCTAAAATAGTTGATGCTTTATTTAAAGTAGCCCTCCCTCCGTCAAGAATTAAGTCTATCCCGGTTCCAAGGGTACTTGCTATTTGATTTACCTCTATTGGATCTGCGTCTCCTGAAATGTTGGCACTTGTGGCTGTAATTGGAAAGCCGACATTTTGAACCAGGCTTTGTGCAATTTTACTAGCAGAAATACGCATCCCGATTTTACCCTTTCCTGATGTAAGTAAATCCGGTATATTTTCTCGTGCCGAAAAAACTATAGTTAATGGTCCCGGCCAGAATCTTTCTATAAGTTTTTCTGCTTCTTCCGGGATTTCTTTTGTTATTTCAATTAGAGTATGTTTATCTTTGATAAGAATAGCAATTGGACTTGAAAAGGGACGTTTTTTTAATAAAAATAATCTTTTTATTGCCTTTGTGTCAAAGGCTAAAGCTGCAAGTCCATAAAATGTTTCCGTAGGAAATGCTATTACCCCTCCTTCGTTAACAATCTTTGCTGCTTTTTTTATAATACGGTCATCCGGTTGGTATGGATTTACCTTAAGAGTCAACCCCATGTAAAACTGACTTTTTTATCTTTTTCAAGCACTCCGCAAGCAAGATCTTTTTTATACCTATTAAGCTTGTCTCTAATTTCATCATTCTTTAACGCTATAATTTGTGCCGCAAATATTGCGGCATTTTTTGCTCCGGGTTTCCCTATAGCCATTGTTGCTACAGGAACCCCACCCGGCATTTGTGCAATGGATAGAAGGGAATCAATTCCTTTTAATGTAGTGGAATCAATAGGAACTCCTATAACCGGTAGTGATGAATGGGCTGCTACTACTCCACCAAGATGAGCTGCCCCGCCGGCCCCCACTATAATAACTTCCCAACCACGGTTCTTTGCATCTTTAGCTATATTTATAGTACGTTCAGGTGAACGATGGGCTGAACTAATTACCAGCTCATGAGGTATGGAAAAATACTTTAGAAGTTTGGAACACTCTTCCATAACTTCAAGATCAGAATCACTTCCCAGTAATATTCCGACTTTTGTAACTATTTTTTTCCCCTTTATAATTAATTTAACACAATTTATCCGGTATTATATAATCACCATATTTCTGTCGGGTCTCATTTAATCGCTGCCTTTGCTGTTCTAAAACATCAAACAATACTTTGGGAGTATCAGAAACTTTTGTTTCATAAATCCTTTTTATCCGTTCAATCTTTGCTAAATTTTCCGGAACCCTCACTGTAAATTGCTTATTATAGTCTTCTTTAGAATAGTCCTTATTCAATACCTCCTTAAAAAGCCTCTTTAGATCCTCATACTTCGGCATATATCCTGTTGGCGATTCAATAACTTCAACATCATTATGAACTCTGAGTTCCATCCATTTGTACCAAATTTTTTTATCTGTTTTTTCATTCATGAAGTTTCCATCTTTATCTTTCAAGAAGTAATTTACTGAAAAAATTTTAGGGGGGTTATTTAGATCTTTACCAAAATCCAAATTTATTTGAATATACTTACCTAATGGTATGGATAAAAAATCAAGGTTTGACATTGGGTTTAATACTCTTACGCCTTCTTTGCCCAGTGTAGCAGCAGTAGTCTCAGATTCAAGGGATGCCCCTTTGGTTATTATCCCATGTACCCAGCTAAAAGATTCTTCTACAGGCACACAAGTGTCAGAATCTCTCCCCCCATAAACCATTCCACCTATAATAACTCCGTTAGGATTATCAAAATTTGGGTCTATATTCTCCAATATTGATAAAGAAAGTGTGAAACGGGCGTTGGGATGGGAGCACTCAATTTCTTTATTATTTGTGTCCCTTTTACCAGCAAACCAATCACCAGAATGGTTTAATCCCTTTGCAGGGATATCCCCATCCCTCCCTATCCAATGAACAGATTTATCTTCTTTAATCAGTACATTGGAAAATATAATCTCAGCAGGGCTATGGAGCGCTTTCCACTGCAGAGGATCGTCTATTGAATTAACTCCCTCTATTATTCCGAATATCCCCCTTTCAACATTAACAGCTCTTACTTCTTGCCCTTTTTTTCTTATATACGCTATATCATCACCAACGATATTCTCTTCATCCAGCATGGCGGTTGAAGTTTTTCCGCATAGAGAGGGAAATGCCCCTGTAAAATAAGTTACCCTATTTTTTTTGCCGTTAATACCCATAATTAACATATGCTCAGTTAACCAGCCTTCTTCTGAAGCTTGTTTTATAGCAAGCCTCATAGCTAATTTTTTAAGACCAATGGTATTGCCGCCATACTGGGTATTAGTACTATAGACTGTGTTATCGGTAATATCAATATAGATTCTTCTTTTATCTATATTTTTGCATACTTTTCTTTCATCCACTTCCCCTTGAGAATGAACAAATTTATAGAAGTCGGCAGATATCCCCTGTCTTACAAATTCTTCATAACCCTGCCTGTATAGAAGATCTTCACTATGTGCCACATAACTTGAATCTGTAAGCTGGATACAGGGTATGGAAAACTCAGAATTGGTCGGACCAAGACAGAAGAACCGGATATACAGTTCCTTATTCTCCATAATATCTTTTAGAATATCATGAACCTCCTTTATACCCCTGTCCCTATCCAAAGTTTCTATGGTTTCTCCCAGATCAACACCTTCTGGCACAAGAATACATGTATGTTCCTTATCTCTCCCCTGATCTTGATAACTGTCAAAATGGATTGTATGACCATTAATAGCAAGTTCAGTTTCTTCGCCGTTTCTTATTGCTGATTCACGAATGTATCTTAAATCCTCTTCAGAATCTGTACTTATAAAAATTTTAAGGGGATTGCATAGCTCAATGTACTCGGCAATAAATTTATATACTTTTTGGTTATCTATTCCCATAAGTTTTTCATAATTTTTTTTATCTAATCTGTCTTTTAATATTTCTATTGCCTTTTCTGCCATAATGTAATCTCCTTAAATTCATAGATCCATTTATTAAGCATGAATACACATAAAAAATCCATAAGCCAAAATTAATTGGGGATCGCCATATTTTATTTTAATTCTGGTTTCTGAATTCCTATTTTCTACACAGGTAGATATATAACCTTCACCAGATTTGTCAAGTCTTTTTAGTTTATAATTTCTAAAAAGACTTGACA
>JAXHUS010000446.1:0-4780 GCA_034189305.1 Thermodesulfobacteriota bacterium
ATACCAAATTGTATTCATTTTTATCTTCATAGAGACAGGCGAGACGCCTGTCCTACCATCGTAGCAGGTCAGATATCTCGCCTGACAGTGAGAAATCAATTTTTTGAATGCAACTTAGTATAAATTAGGGTTCGGCCCTTCTCACCGTTTGTGTCTTCCTATTGAATATATTCACTGACCCCCCTCTTTGCTGTCCCGTGGTCTCCTTATCATCCCAAAAATTGTAGTAGCACTTTTTGGGATAAATTCGCCCCCTCCGAAATAAACGGTATTGAATTTGAAACTTCTCGGACCAATAATGATTATTGGTTTCATTGGGATAAGAAAGATAATCACTCCCTCAGCAATAAGGGCTACACCAAAATAGGCAAAATATATCCCAATGGTTTCGAAGGACCTTTCTGCATAGGCAATTTCGCCGTACGTAGTGCATTATGTACGCTCTGGAATGCTCCTTTAGGGTTGTTTTCAGCATCACGGATTATCCCTGATGATTTGACTCTTTCCGCAAATCCGGGCGCTTTACAGAATTGTTTTAAGAAACCTCTTAGCTCATCGTTACCACCATAATTCTGAATCTGTATTTCGGCTATAGAAAGTTTCTGCAAAAGAGCGGAGAAGAACCAAGAAGCATCATTCCCATCAACCAGCAATTGCTTATTCTTATTGATCTTTATGAATTCTGTCATCAACGAACCTCGAACTTAGCTTTAACAACGGCTTCCAAAGGCTCCTGGTCATAAACTACGTTGTTGATTTCTCCTTCTAACAGCTCTAGTCGATGAAGCAGAAAGTCATATTTCTTGTCTTCGGTGAACGCCTCATGTGCTGCCTGTATGCACTCTCTGCTGTGGGTTGTGGCAAAGACTTGACATGAATATTTTCTTGCTATGTAAGCAATGGCTTTCCAGACATTTTTCATTATTGTATAATGCAAACCATTCTCAATTTCGTCAATCAGAACGATTCCCTTTGATGCATCTGTTATGGCAAGTGCTATTCTGAGAAGACGGGCTATACCATCACCCATTAAGGGTAGAGGAATCATTTTCTCAATGCCGATATCAGCATAGATTGTCGGAATCCCTGCTGTGAGGCGTACTGCAAGTCTATTCAAATCATGCGCAATTATTTGCAACATTTTAATGATGTCATTCTCAGCCTTTTTTACCTCTAAATTTCCGAAACGCTCTGCTATCACTTTGGTATTTTTAACGTGGTTTGATGCCAAGTAAATCCCAATTTGAGGGATCCAGTTTCGTTCCTTGTAAATTGAAGGTCCCCCCCTCGGCACAATATGCTTTAGCTTTCATTATGCCTCACTTATGAGGCGTGTATTCGAATATGATTTCTGGTTTAGACTTACAAAAAGTTTCCCCTTTTTTTAAAAAAATCTAATTACCACTTTCCTTTTTTCCTTGCTCTTCACTATCTCTACCGTCATCTAAAATTATTGACTTCTTTTTTGGGGAAAGTCCTGTTCCATTCTATCTTTTCTTTTATCAATTTTCTTGTTAATATTTAGGATTGTATACAAAAATGTTATATAGGAAAAATGTCTGGAATCATATTATATTGGGATAGTCCAAAAAAAATTACCTCTTATGAGGTTCAAAAAATGGTTGATGACAATCTTAACATTTCCGAACTGACTGTCCCGATTAATTTTTTTAATTATTTTTGCAGAAAAGATAATCTTGAAAAGGTTGCCCTTGAAATTAACGGAATTCATAAATTATTGAAAAAAAATGGAATTGCACTGAATATTGCCCTGGATCAAACCTGTATAGGAGGTAAGAATTTAGTTAAGGATTTTTCAAATACCTTCGATTCTTTTATGAATCTTATGCCATATAAAGGAGTGGGTATTGTATTGCGAGAGCCTACTTTTATTCAATATTTTTCCTGGAAGTATCCTTTTGTTCCTTTTACAATAAACGCTCCTTCCGCATATGGAATCTTTGACTTTCACTTAAGGAGCAGATTCTATCATGAAAAGTTTAATAAAAATAACAATTTAAAAAAGGTATATCTCCCACCGGATTTAAATCGTGATTTTCGTGCCCTTAAACGTATCAGGGATTCGGCAAAATACGATCTTTGCGTTACTGTGAATGAAGGGGAGGTATTGAACTCGCCTTACAGGCTTTCCGAGTTAATTGCCCTATCCCATATGGATGAAAATACAGATCCTTCATACTATAAGAAGATTAAAGAAATTTTCGATGATTTTCGCATTGAAGTATATGAAAAAGAACCTTGGCGAATTATTGCAAGCCCATGGATAAGACCCGAGGATATAAAAGTCTATGAAGAAATCGGAATTAATACCCTGGTTCTGCTGGCAGGTGAGGAGGACATGGAGGGATTGGAAGACAGGGTGAATGCATATATAAAAAGAAGTTATAAAGGGAACCTTACCGATCTTCTCAGAAAAAAACCTTTTAAAACAAAGGGCTATATAAATAATGATAAACTTGAGTCTTTTCTTAAAAAGATAAGGAAGGGTCCTTTTAATACCTGCATTTTTGATTGTGATAGGTGCGGAATATGTGAAGAATTTTTTAAACTTATGGGGAAAATAGATTTATGAAGATTGTGATAGGGAGTCCGGGGGATATTAAAAGCACTGGGAGCATACTTTCCGAGATAGGGAACAATATTTCTGAGATTTATTTATCTGTGAATATTCATCAGTTCGGATCAGGCAGGGATGATATATATGACCTTTCGGTTGGTGAATTAAAAGAAATTAGAAGGCTTGCTTCTTCCTGTGGAGTGGAAATTTCTGTTGCTTTAAACTCTCCCTGTTTTAATGGTATACAGTTTCATCCCCCTTTTCAAGAGGAGCTAAAGAATTTCTTAATCCAGCTTAAGGATATAGGCATAGATAAATTAATAATTACAGACCCATATCTTATAAGATATATTTTAAATGAATTCCCTTCTTTTGAAATTTGTGTCTCTTCTATAAGTTATGTGGATACACCGGAGAAAGCCAGATTTTATGACAATATTGGCGTATCAAGAATTATCCTCCCCATTGATCTTGTCAGAAATCTTCCCATGTTAAAAAGAATAAGGCATGGTGTAAGTTGTAGTCTTGAAGTTATGGCAAATCTTGGCTGCATGTATAATTGTCCTTACCATACATACCATTCTCAATACCACACTCATAAAGCCAAAAACGGGCTTTCTGATATGATTTTTAAGGGTGATTATTATAAGAATGGTTGTAATGAAATTTTTCGCAATGAGCCCTGGCGACTCATAGGCGCTTCTTATATCCGTCCGGAAGATATTCCCGTTTATGATGATTTAGGGATTGAATATTTAAAACTTGCAGGCAGGGAACTTCCCATATCATGGATAATTAATTCGGCAAAGGCTTATATAAATCAGAAATACTACGGAAATATTTTAGAAATATTGACGACAACATATAAACTTAAAGATGAATTTTATCTTGATAACAAAGAACTTCAGGGACTTCTGGAACAAACCCTTGGTATATGTAATAAAGGTTGTTATGAAGATTGTGCTTTTACGGAAAACTATAAGGGAGCAAGTGCCTGTATGGCCATTTGTAAGCAGATACTAAAAAGTTACACTAAAACTAAATAATATATAACCCCAACAGAATATAAGAATAAATCTTAACAGTTCACTGGGTTCAATTGACAGGGATCGGGAAAAGAATCTAAACTTTAATAATAATGGGGTTTTGCAAGTAGCACCACTTTTACAAATTTCCTCAAGACTTTTAGAAAAAGTTTTCTGACCACTGATCGCTGTGAATTATCAAGACAATCCTTAATCTTGCCATAGATTTCTTCAATTAGAATTTCCATTATTTATTTATTTTATCTATTTGACATAGCGAATAAACCTATATATCTTAACCAAAAAATACGTTTGCATTTTTTTTGCAATGCAACATGTAAAAGGCAAATGGGAAAATCTTACTTAAAATAATTAATACTTTAACTAATATTTTCATCTGCAAAAGTTGGTTTATAAAATTAGGAGGGAAACATGAAAAAAGGAAGACCTCATATTTATGTACCGGAAAGTCTCGCTGAAGGTATTACAAGAAGACAATTTCTAAAACTTGTAGAATTGGCGGGAATAGGTGTAACAATAGGCCCTTTTATTAATAAAGCCGATGCTTTTATTAATTCAGGCAAATCGAACGAGTTCTGGAGTACCTGCGGCATCTGTGGCAGCTGTGGTGTTATATTTAAGGTCAAAGGAGGAAAGATAACCTCCATAAAAGGCGATCCAGATCATAGTGGCTCTAAAGGTTTTATCTGTGATAGAGGCATTATGGCCGCTAAAATTCATGAATCACCCCAGCGGCTCACACACCCCTTGAAGAAAACGAGGGGTGGGTTATTTAAAAAGATCACTTGGGATGAGGCTCTGGATACTATAGCCGACAACTTCAACCGGCTTTCGGCAAATTATGGCCCCGAGGTAGTCTACTTCTGCTCCGGGATGGGGGCCAAGGATGTCATAGCTTTAACCTGGTCGGTGTGGCCGATTCTCTTAAGGCTGGCAAATGCTTTCGGTACTCCCAATTATGATGACTGCTGTAGCATCTGCTGGGCGGCAAATGTTGTAGCCAATAAACTTACTTTCGGAGCCCATCCTTATGAAGATTATAAAAATGCCAATTGTATCATACTCTGGGGCAAAAATCCTTATACTTCATCCTTTGTTACATGGCTTACTAACATCTGTCCTGCAAAAGACAGGGGTGCAAAGCTTATAGTTGTAG
>JAXHUS010000447.1:0-3470 GCA_034189305.1 Thermodesulfobacteriota bacterium
TTGATGCTTTAAGGGACAGGATAGATAAAGAATTTTCTATGGCAGTGGACTTGATTTATGAATGTAATGGTAAAGTCGTGTTATTGGGGATAGGGAAATCAGGTCTTATATGTAAAAAAATTGCCGCCACACTGGCAAGTACGGGAACCCCGGCATTTTTTCTCCATCCGGCAGAAGGTGTTCATGGGGACCTTGGGATGGTTACAAAAGACGATATTATTATCTGTGTATCAAATAGCGGTGAGACTGAAGAAATTATAACACTAATACCGATTTTAAGAAGGCTTGGTTTAAAACTTATTGTAATGACGGGTAAAAAGTCTTCTACTCTTGCTAAAAATGGTGATGTAATATTGGATATTAGTGTTGAAGAGGAGGCATGTCCATGGGATTTAGTTCCTACAGCAAGCACTACCGTGACACTTGTAATGGGTGATGCCCTGGCTGTTGCACTTCTTAAAAAAAAGGATTTTAAAAGAGATGATTTTGCCCTTCTTCATCCCGGTGGAACCCTTGGGAAAAAATTAATTTTAAATGTTTCCGATTTGATGCATACTGGAGATGAGATTCCCCTGGTAAAAAAAGATACTTTGATGAAATTTGCATTACTTGAGATGACTTCTAAGAGGCTTGGGGTAACAGGTGTTTGTGAAGAAAATGGAAATTTAGCGGGAGTTATTACTGATGGGGACCTGCGAAGGGCGCTGGAAAAGTTTGATCAACAATTAATTAATAAAGAAGCCTGTAAAGTAATGACAGAAAATCCCAAAACCATAAATAGAAAAGAATTGGCAGTTAAGGCACTGAATATCATGGAACATTTTTCAATAACATCTCTATTCGTTCTGGATAAGGAGATGGAAAAAAGGCCAGTTGGGATAATTCATCTACATGATTTACTGAAAGCAGGGGTAGTGTAGGCAATGAAGATTCAAAAAGCAAGTGAAATAAAGCTTTTACTCCTTGATGTCGATGGTGTTATGACTGATGGCAGAATAATTTATGACGATGAAGGCAGAGAATTAAAATTTTTTCATGTACGAGACGGTATGGGAATAAAATTTCTCATAGAGGCGGGGATTGAAGTGGGTATAATTTCAGGCAGGGAATCTAAAACAGTTTCAAAAAGGGCAAGAGAATTAGGAATTTCTTTGATTTATCAAAAAATTTCAAATAAAATAGAGATATATAATGAAATATTAAAGGTAAAATCATTAAAAGATAAAAATGTTTGCTATATAGGGGATGATTTAAATGATTATCCCCTCTTAAAAAGAGTTGGTTTTTCAGTGATAGTTTCTAACGGAACGGAGGAGATACGGGATAAAGTTGATTATATTGCAAAAAAAGAAGGGGGGAAAGGCGCAGTTCGTGAAATTTGTGAAATAATTTTAAAGTCGCAAAACAGGTGGGAAGAATTTTTAAAAAAATATCATTTTGAGTAATGTCAGTTGTCTATTAAAAAAATTGAGAAGTCAATCAATACATCAAATAAATCCTATAAGACTGCACCAAGTTTTTGCATGTCTTTTTGAATACTTAGGAAATAAAGGCAACAAACCACGCAAATAAAAAACTGACAATATATTTAATATGGAAAAAATAAAAAATTTAAAATTATTCGGTCTTATATTTTTCGTATTTGTCCTTATCTCCACTATCTATATATTTTTTCATAGAATTTTTCTTCCTCACCATGAAAATGTTCCTGTAAAAATTCCTGTAGAAAAAATAGACATTGCAATCAAAAATGTTCATTATATTGAAACTGATAAAAATTTTGTAAAAAAGTGGGAAATATGGGCGGATAATGCAAATTATAATAAAGAAAGAAATCTATCTAACTTTTTTAATGTTAAGCTGCTTTTTTTTTCGGGAAAAGAACCGTCTTTCACACTAACAGGAGATAAGGGAATATTAAACACAAGGACAAGAAACATTGAACTTGCAGGAAATATTAAATGTACTATAAGGAAAGGATTTTCCTTTACTACGAATTCTCTTTTATATAATGCGGAAAATCATGAAATTTCAACACGGGATAGAGTAACTTTAAATACTGGAAGAATGGTAATTAAAGGAAAAATAATGTCATACGATTTAACAAAAAAAAAGTTAAAATTAAAAAAAGAAATAAATGCTAAAACAAGTGGTTAAAAAAGTGCTTACACCTTTCTGTTTTTTAGTTGTTCTTTTTTATACTGATGTCGCAAATACCCGGGAAGAGGAAAAGATTGTAGCAAATGTTGCAATAATTCCTTTTAAAGCTTACAGTAGTGAAGAGGATGCGGAACTAAAGAAAAAAAAGGTGATTATTTTGCTTTCTGAAGTAATTTCGGAAAATAAAAATATTTTAGTGCTGCCTGACAATCAGGTTAAGAAATTAATCTCCTCATTAAAATTTTATGATTTTGACCGAAAGAATATAGAAACTATAAGCTCTTACCTAAAGGCTAACTTTGTTATTTATGGAAGTTTTACTTCTTTAGGGAAAAATTTAAGTCTGGATGTCAGGATATTTAATAATTTTGGCCGGAAGAAAATAGTTAAAGCTTACGAGGAAGGGAAAGATTTTAATCTTTTGGTCCAAAAAATAGGCAAAAAGTTAAGAGAAATAATTATTAATAATGCAGGTGCAATACCAATAGCCAAAAGGCCTGACCAGGAAAAACAGGAAATAATTTCAAGGATTTTTCCGGAAGAGCTTCCACCAGTAACACAGGAAAAAGGAATTCCAGAGGAAAGAAAGGAATTGACTGAAATTTTGAGGGATGTAGAAAAAAAAGAGCTTATAGAAGAAGATATAAGAGAGGAAAAAGGAATTCCAAAAAAGCCTGAACAGATAAAAAAGAAGGAACCCCTTAAGGCAAAAAGAGGGAGGATAGTTACTCCCGGCTTTTTTAGTCTTGATAAGCCTATTGATATTAGTTCTGAAAGTATGGAAGCTGATAATATTAAGAATGTAGCTGTTTTTCGCGGAAATGTAAGTGCCCGTCAGAAAGATATGAGCGCATATTCAAAAGAGATGATTGTATATTATGACGTAAAGGGGGGTATTAAAAAAATAGTGGCTATTGGTAATGTAAGAATTAAGCAAAAGAATAGAATTGTCTCAAGTGAAAGGGCTGTTTTTGCAAATAAAGAAAGGCAGGTTATTCTTACAGGGAATCCCCGAATATGGGAGGGTGAGGATATGATAAGCGGGGAAAAAATAATTGTCTTTTTAGACCAGGATAAGATAATAGTTGAAGGTAGTAAAAAGAACAGAGTAAAAGCTGTTGTAACTCCAAGGGGTGCAAAAAGATAAATAAATGAATTTAAGAACATATAATTTAGTAAAGGATTACAATTCCAGAAGGGTGGTAAATATTTTAAACTTAGAAGTTTCACCTGGAGAGGTTGTTGGACTATTGGGGCCCAACGGGGCAGGGAAAACCACTACTTTTTATATGATAGTCGGCATAATAAAA
>JAXHUS010000448.1:0-3074 GCA_034189305.1 Thermodesulfobacteriota bacterium
CGATAATAAGTTACCTTATCCCAGGGGGTTTATTACCTTCAGAAAGGAAAACTTTCTGAAATCCAGATCACAGGTGGCAATTTCATCTACTCCGTTCTCTTTAAGGATGGCAGCAATGTGACAATCATGCCAAAAATTCCCTACCGGATTCAATTCAGAAACTATTTCCCTGAGGATAAAACTATGCCTTGGTGTTTCTTTCAGAATCACAAAATTGGGATGACCAATCAGGCTGTTAATATTGCTCCAAGCATCTCCAGGGGTGAGGGGACGGTCAAAAATCTTAGGATTGGTAACGACCCTTAAGAACTCATAGACATTTATCCAGGTAAAATGAATAGGATGGTTGCCTTGTATACGGTTCTCCAAAAATTTATATGCATGGGAGAACTCTTTTGCAGACTCATTCACTGCGTAAAGCAGAATATTTGTATCAATTAGCAATTATTCCTCCATTTTTGCAAAAAGGGCTTCACGGTTATGTAAAACCACTTTTGACCTTCCACACTTATAAGTCTTCCAGTGGAGTTTTACCTTTCCCTTTTGATCCGGATGGCTAAGGGAATTTCTTAATAAGGTATTTATTGTCTCTTTCAGTGTTTTTCCCTCTTCTAAAGAATGCTTTTTCAGTTTTATGAAAAGATCATCTGCCAGGGCAACGGTAGTCCGTTTCATAATTATCTCCTGATTTTTAAAATATTTATGTGCAATTATTTAGCATAAATATTTTAAATTTTAATCATATTTATATCAAATAATTTTGATCGATTTTAAATCTTCCCAAAAGAGCTTAAGATAGCGATTAAAAAATATTGGCGTTGTCTCTGGGAAAAAGTGCTTTCTAACGGGCTACCATAGATACATTATTCTTAACAAGATTGTAAAGGATAGGGTATTATATATTCAAGCAAAAAATTAACCTTATAGCCTGATATTGGTGCTGCGACAGCACACTAGGTAGACGTGCTTTCTCAATGTTTTTATTTCTCCAAAAAATTGTACCAAATTCAGAAAGATAAGGATTAGCTTCCGCTTTGATTTTTTATATGGTTTTTATACCTATGAATTATTTTTGAAATTCGAATCTTATTTTTGAGTTATTTAAGACCGAAAAGTCATGTTTCCCTTTTGCTGACCAATATAAATGGGGATACAATCGAGATAAAAAGGCAGGTAAGAAACAGGTAGTAGTTAGGCTGCTTTGTGATGAGGAGGAAAATTCAGTTTCTATAGAAGTTTTTAAAGGAAACTCACGGGATTTTGAGACATTTGGCAAACAGATAAAAAAGGTATCAAAAGAATTTGTATTTAAGCGAGTGACATTCGTAGGTGATAGAGGGATGATAAAGAGTGGGTAGAATAGAGAAGCTAAAGGATAATTTTTACTATATAACCGCCATAACAAAGTCCCAGATTGAGAAATTGGTAAAAAAGGGGGCATTTCAGACTTTTTAGGGGTGAACATTTGTTGTAACACCATCATCATTCGCTACATACAACTTCCACATGGCTTCTGATTCTGAATCGCCGATATACCAACAGTTTGCCTTTACTGCCTTGGTAAACTTGATCCGCCATGCTTCAATTTTTAAAATTTCGCGAAATTCCTTTTGTAATCCGGTGTTTGCACAAGGATATGATAGTGGTTTGTCATGAGACAGTGGGCAGTAATCCAGATATTCCACATCTCCGAGCCTTCTATCAGCCCGACAAATGCCTGGCAGTCATTCCTGTCATGAAATATTTTTTCGGTACTTCTCCCCCGGTTCATCACATGGTACCAGTCACCAGGATACTCTCTATTCTGAGTGGACGTGCCATGCGATAATTTCTGACATCTTATCCCAAAATAGTCAAGAGTAGACCCCATGTCTTCTATCTCGTGCGGACTCTTTCTATTTCAATACGCGCTTTAATCTCGTAATGATCAGCCCTTCGATCTCTTAGCTGTGTGACGGATCCGATTTCCCTCTGCAGAGACAAGCTTCCCACATCCAAATCCGTAATCACAACCATTTCAGTATTCGGCTCAGCTTCCGCTTGAACTGCATTAAGTGGAAAAGCAAAATCAGACGGTGTAAATGCCGCTGCCTGTCCGTAGTTGACGAGAAAACTCTTAACCTGCGGAAGATTTCCCACATTACCGGTTATTACTACATAAATTATGTTTTCTACAGCTCTGGCCTGAGAGCAGTATTTGACTCTTGTGTAAGATTTACGCTCATCAGTACTAAAGGGCACAAAAATGACTTCCGCTCCTGCCAGAGTCAGAAGCCTTGAAGGTTCAGGGAACTCTATATCATAACAGATTTGTATAGCGATTCGGGCAAGGCCGGTATCGAATATTTTCAGACCTTCTCCCGGTTGAATTCCCCAGCTTGTCCTCTCGCCAGGGGTTATATGAAGCTTGTCCTGCGTATACACCCCTCCCGATGGAGTAAACAAGTGGGCCACATTGTAAATGCCCTTTTCTCTTTTTACCGGATGGGAACCGCCAATAATGTGAATTCCTGTTCGTTGCGCCATTTCTTTAAACATATCAATATACGCTTCCGTATAATCAGCGAGATTGTGCACAGCTTGCAAAATATCCATTTCCGATGGCATCAATGAAAAAAGCTGCGCCGTAAACAACTCAGGAAAAAGTAGAAAATGGCAGTGGTATTCATCCGCTGTTGTTACAAAAAAATCAACCTGCCGCTCAAAATCATCCCAAGAGCTTATTCTTCGCATCTGGTACTGGGCTGCACAGACCCTGATCTTCCTGACCGGACGTTTAATTGTCGAGGCAGCGATCTTGCGCTTCTCCGGTTTAAAATCAGGATTGAGCATTTCAATAAAGGTCGCGTAATTAAGGCTCGCCTCATCAGAAAGATAGTCCATGTGTACAGCACGCACACGATATCCCGCCCGAAGATGCGCGATGAGTGCCATATCCTTCAGCTCACCGTTAGCCACTTTTTCAATATATTCTTCAGGCGACATCTTGCCGGCGTAATCTTTGTAACCGGGTATGCGTCCTCCCGCCACCATGCGAGCCAGGTTAAACCGTTTCATTATTCTCTTTCTACCGT
>JAXHUS010000449.1:0-2044 GCA_034189305.1 Thermodesulfobacteriota bacterium
TTACAATATTTGTTTATCTCGTCCCAGGATATAGCATCATGTTTCTCATAATTCCTTAGTGTTCTTTTTTCGAGTTTTTCTCTCTCATAAGCACAAATCTTTAACTCATCTCCGCTTCGGGAAAGTTCTAATATAAAAGTTTTCTCTTCTTCTCCACCTCTTAAAGCAAAGGCTGCTTTCTTTTCTTCCTCAAATTCTTCTCCTTCTCTCCAGTAAATTTTATATACCTGTATGGGCTTTGATACCCCTTTTACTTTAGCTTCCTCTTTGAATTTAATATTTATATCTTTGACACTGCATACCTCATCATATACATTTTTAGAAACTAAAATTTCACTTGAGCCTGCCAGAGACTGAATTCTGGCAGCAGCATTTACCACTTCTCCATAGACATCATTCTCTTCTACAATGCCTTCATCGTAGTGAATTCCAATCTTAACCCAGATCTGATCCTTTTCCTTTTTATCCTCGTTATGTTCATAAAGGCTTATCTGAATGTCAGATGCCGCCTTTGATGCCTGTATTGCCTTGGGGAAAGAAGACATAACACCGTCACCAATGGTTTTTATAATCTTCCCTCCGTTTTTTTCGATAATTGGGAAAAGAATATCATTATGTCTTTTTACCATCATCCTTCCTTCTATATCCCCACGGGCATCAAAATAAGCTGTGGAAGACATAATATCTGAAAACATGATAGCCACTTTTTTATGGAATTTATCTTTTAAGATTTTATCCAGTTCATCTCTTTTTTTATAAATATCTTCAAGGGTCTCTACTGCTGTGCTCCCGGTATCTTTATCTTCCATAATTCCTTTTATATCGGCCATAAGTAGCTCACCCGTCTGATAACGCCATTTGGGTTCCTTGGATAGAATTTTCTTAATAACCTTATTCCATTTAGGGGATAGTTCTTTTCTTAAATCAGTAACAGGGGTTGGTTCAGCACTTTTAATTTGTTCCATTAATTTATAAACATTTTCTCCATAAAAGGGTGTCTCTCCTGTAAGAATTCTGTAAAGCAGAACCCCCAGGGAAAAGAGGTCGGACCTTCCATCGACTTCCTTTTTGGAAACCAGTTCAGGGGACATATATAGAGGAGTTCCCATTATGGTATCCTTATCCGTAATATCAGAAGCAGTAATTCTTGCGATTCCGAAATCATTAACCCGAACCCGTCCTTCTTTATCTATTATGATATTTGCCGGTTTTATATCCCGGTGTACAATGCCGTTTTTGTGGGCGTAGTCAAGGGCTGACGCGATTTGAGAGACTATATCCGCCACCTCCTCTAAAGAAATATAATCTCCTGGAGGGCATTTCTTTTCAAGATCTTCCCCCTCAACATATTCCATAGCCACATAATAAATGTTTTTATCCGTGCCTGCGTCATAAATCGTAACAATATTTGGATGAGAGATTCTCCCTGCTGCCTTTGCTTCAATTGTAAGTTGATTATGCAGTTCTTTTATCTTTTCAACACTATAATCAGGATCGAAATGTATGGTTTTTATTGCAACGGGTCTTTCAATTTCTGGATCCATCCCCTTGTATACCACTCCCATATTACCCCTTCCAATTTCATTTACAATTTTATATCTTCCTATCTTGTCGGGAATTTGCTTACTATTATGATTTTTTTTCATGGCTTTATCCTTTCATTTTATAAAAATGGAAATTTCTCCAATATAAATACCCCTTTTGTTCAATGTAAAACGGTAATAACCGTACTTTAAATCCAAAAATGAAATGCTTTCTATTCCAATTTGATTTGACGCTATCTCTTTTTCTTTATTAAAAAGACTTACCCTTAACCCTTTAAGTGGCATCTTAGATTTCTTATCATAAACTTTGACCCTTGCATTTGCCAGGTTCTCATTAACTTGTTCAACTTCAATATCTAAAATACTGCTATCCAGGATTTTAGATATTGATATTGTATCATTAGACAATATTTTTTTTGACGTCCTTAGAGCGTTTGCCGGCTGGCAGAGTTTTACATATATATCCCTATTGGTTTTTATTATATCAATCTTATCTTTAA
>JAXHUS010000045.1:0-2172 GCA_034189305.1 Thermodesulfobacteriota bacterium
GGTTGATACAACCCTTTGGGTAATATCATTTGACCATGAAAGGGGATCTATGCCTGTGTACTGTAAAATCCCGTAAAAAGAGATGGGGAAGCTTAGAATAATAGCGGTATCGATAAGGTTGTAAAGGGTGGGCCTCTCCCTGAAAAAATAGAATATAAAAAAGAAAAGTAAAATATACGAAGCGAGGGTAAAAAAGCCCTGACTTCTGATATATGAACCAAAAAAGCTTGTATACGGTGAGATTGAAAAGACTGAAGCAACAAAAAAAACTAAAACATACAAAATGATTGCATAAAAAATAGAATGCCTGAATATTCCCTTTCTTTTTTCCCTTGTCTCTATTTTATAAACAATAAAAAAGACAAGGGCAAAAATTAAAAGGGTTCTTAAAAGTGATAATTTATCGGGTTCAAAGGAGCGAGAAGTATAGGTGCTGAAAAAAAGGGGAACAATAATAATTGCTAAAAAACACGCTCCCTCAACTATCTTTTCACAGAAAAAGGCAATGCGGCCTGTCATGGATTCTTTTTTCGGTAATTAACGGTAAGACCCTGTCTCATATAATAAGCATATCTTTTTCTGCTTCTTTCAAGACATTCTTTATCATAGCTTTCGGCAAAATCCACAACCTCATCAAATTGCAGGATGAACGCGATGTCAACCTCCCTTCCAAGGATCAATATTTTTGAATTATTTCTATTTTCTTTTTTTGTTGTAATGAGGACAGGCTGGTTTTTATCTGTTTTTAATTTCAAGGAAATCTTATGTGGAATAAATGATTCCGGTGTAAAGCACCATAGAAGATTATCTAAAATTCTTCCCTCCTCTTCATTATTAACAATTATTAAAATCCGGTTCCCCTGATTATAAAAAATTTCAGTGAGCAGGCATATTTTTTTTGCTTTCATCTCTTTTTTAGGAAGGTCATAAAAATTTACTGTGGTCATTAAAAAGTCACTTGAAGATGATTCCTACACATTTTAATTTTTAAACGCCGTAATTTCCGTTGTTCATTTTATTAAAAATTCTAAAATGAAGTTAGCAAACAAGAATTTATTTGTCAATTATATAAATTTTTATTTTCTGAGATCAACAGAAAGGGGTCAGGGCACTATTTTCAGTCAACGCTCTATTAGTATTTAGAATTTTATAGGCAGTGGGATAGTTATTTTGCCTTTTAGAAAGGTATTTTCAACTGAAACAGTCTACCATCCTGAAAAATATATTAAATGAATAATTTTAAGAAACTTAAGCTCTTCCGTAAATATACGTCATTTCACCAAGTTTATATATTACTGAAGCAGTAATTCCTTCACTATTAAGTCTCCATTTCCAGTTACCTTGCGGAGTGGCCGGCAGGTTCATCCGGGCTTCTTCACCAAGTCCTAAAATATCCTGAGCCGGGATAATAACCATATCTGCTACCGACATCATCGCAAGTTTTATGAATTCCCAGTGAATATTAGCAGCAGAAACTTCATGTCCGATATACCTGTAAACTCTATCCTTACTCTCAGGGGTTGCCTCATTTTCAAACCATCCTTTCACTGTATTATTATCATGGGTTCCGGTATAAACCACACAGTTTTTTATATGATTATGAGGGGCGTAGGGGTTTTCCGGAAGATTCTCATCAAAGGCAAAAAGGAGAATTCTCATGCCGGGAAAATTAAAATGTTGTATTATCTCTTTAACATCAGGTGTAATAACACCAAGGTCTTCAGCAATAACCGGAAGATAAGGGAAATGTTTAAGGAGTACATTGAAAAAATCCTCCCTGGGGCCTTCTGTCCATTTTCCGTTCAGAGCGGTCTTTTCACCTGCCTGAACTTCCCAGTATGCTAAAAAAGCACGGAAGTGATCGATCCTTACTATATCGAAAAAATTCAAGCAATACTTCATCCTATGTATCCACCATGAATACGCCCTCTCTTTTAACTCATTCCAGTTATATACAGGGTCTCCCCAGAGTTGACCCGTCTCACTGAAATAATCCGGAGGCACACCAGAAACATGGCTTGATCTTTTACTTTCATCCAGCTTAAATATACCTGAATTATTCCATAAATCCACACTGTGATAATTAACATAGAAGGGCATATCACCAATAACCTGAATGCCTTTTTTATTAAAATAGCTTTTTAGTGAGAACCATTGTTTGAAAAAAATATA
>JAXHUS010000450.1:0-5210 GCA_034189305.1 Thermodesulfobacteriota bacterium
TGGTCATCGATGGATAACCCGAACGCCAATATTACCATTACATTTGCCGCTGAAACCGTGGACGGCGCGGGGACATTGCTACTTGAAGTGCAAGCCGAGGACAATAACGGAAAGACCCGAAAAAAGTTTTAAGTATTTAGAAAATTGAGCAATAAACTAAGGACAAACAGCAACTGACACTGTTAATTTTGCCATTTGAGCTTAAAACATTCAATAAATTTAAATAATAGGGCTATCTTCATAATCATTTAAAATCATCGTATAAAATTTAAAGTTTCCAAAATAAGCCTTGCTTTGTCAAGTAGAATTTGGCATCTTACTATATCTTTGTTTGAAATAGAACAGGGATAAAAATTATAACGAGGTTACCAATGGACTATAAAAACACTTTAAATTTACCCCATACAAAATTCCCGATGAAAGCCAACCTTCCACGGAAAGAGGTTGAGATCCTTAAAAAGTGGGAAGAAAAGAACATATATGATGAAATTAAAAGAAAAAGAAAAGACCAACCTAAATTTATTTTACATGACGGCCCGCCTTATGCTAACGGTCATATCCATATAGGACATGCATTAAACAAAATTTTAAAGGATGTTATTATAAAAAGTAAAACCATGTCTTTACATTCGGCGGAATATATTCCGGGATGGGACTGTCATGGGCTGCCCATAGAACATGAAGTAGATAAAAAACTGGGAAGTAAAAAGTATGAGAAGTCCAAAGAAGAAATTCGCACCCTTTGCAGGGAATACGCAAAACGGTTTATTAATATTCAAAGGGATGAATTTAAAAGGCTTGGTGTTTTTGGTGACTGGGAAAACCCTTATTTGACTTTTGATCCTGCTTATGTAGCAACTATTGTAAGGGAGTTCGGTAAAATCTGCAAAAAAGGAAACCTCTACAGACAAAAAAAACCAATACTCTGGTGCCCTAAATGTAAAACCGCCCTTGCGGAAGCTGAAGTAGAATATATGGAACATACTTCCCCCTCAATTTATGTTAAGTTTCCTGTGATTTCGGAGTTGGACTCCATAGCCCCTTCTTTAAAGGGAAAAGAGGTTAATATATTGATCTGGACTACCACGCCCTGGACAATTCCTGCAAATCTGGCAATTGCCCTAAACCCTGAATTCGATTATGTGGCCGTAGATACCCGGGATGGAATATTAATTCTGGCAGAATATCTGCTTTCTCCCACAATGGAAAAGATAGAAATAGATAATTATAAAATTTTAAAGAAATTTAAGGGAAAGATTTTAAAAGGAAAGATATGCCTGCATCCTATATATAATCGAGACTCTTTAATCATTCCTGGAAACCATGTTACACTTGATGCCGGCACTGGATGTGTTCACACGGCCCCCGGTCATGGAGATGATGATTATAAGGTTGGTTTAAAATACAATCTGGATATTTATGCCCCTGTAGATGAAAATGGAAATTTCTCATCTGATGTAGAATTTTTTGGGGGACGGAATGTTTTTGATGCAAACAGTGAGGTGAATAAGAAACTTGCTGATAAAGGAAAACTTCTAATGGAAGAAGAGGTTGAACATTCTTATCCCCACTGCTGGCGCTGCAAAAATCCTGTAATTTTTAGGGCGACGGAACAATGGTTCATTTCCGTAGATAAAAATAGCCTGAGAGAAATGGCATTAAAAGAGGTAAATAAAGTTAACTGGATACCCGGATGGGGTAGGGAAAGAATTTATAAAATGATCGAGAACAGGCCCGACTGGTGTATTTCAAGACAACGATCCTGGGGCGTGCCATTAATTATTTTTTATTGTTGCTCCTGCAGTGCGGTAATACAGGACCAGGATATTATCAATAATGTGGCGGATATTTTTGAAAATCAGGGTTCTGACATATGGTTTTCAAAGGATGTAAATGATCTTTTACCAGAATCCTTTGTCTGTCCGTCCTGTGGTTCAAGAGAATTTCGTAAGGAAACCGACATACTGGATGTCTGGTTTGATTCCGGTATCAGTTTTGCTTCTGTAGTTGAAAAAAGAGACGGACTAAAATTTCCAGCGGATCTTTATCTGGAAGGAAGTGACCAGCATCGCGGATGGTTCCAAAGCGCCCTTTTAACTTCGGTTGTAACAAGGGATAGAGCTCCATACACGTCTGTTCTTACCCATGGTTTTGTTGTGGATGGGGAAGGTAAAAAGATGTCCAAAACAGTAGGTAATGTAATTGCCCCCGACGAAGTTATCAAAAAATATGGAGGGGAGATCCTGAGACTCTGGGTTGTAGCCGAAGATTATAGAGATGATGTTCGGATTTCACAGGAAATCTTAAAAAGATTAATAGAAAGCTATAGACGGATTCGTAATACATGCCGCTATCTTCTTGGAAACCTTTATGATTTTTCCCCTGATAAGGACATGCTTCAAAAAGATGGACTGAAAAGTATTGACCGCTTTATTCTCCATAGACTTCAGATACTCAATGCTAAGATACGAAACGCTTATGAAACGTTTGAGTTCCATACCATATATCATACCCTTCACAATTTTTGCGTGGTTGATCTCAGTTCTTTTTATCTGGATGTGCTAAAGGATCGTCTTTATGTCTCCGCCGCCCATTCATACTTGAGAAGGGCTGCCCAGACCGCTATCTTTCATATACTCTATGATATGGTCAGACTTATGGCTCCTATCCTTTCTTTTACTGCGGAAGAAATTTGGGATTATATGCCTGAAATAGAAAATGCTGAAGGCAGTATACATTTATCCACATTTCCTGAACTTAATAATAATTTTCTTGATAAGAACCTTGAGGAAGAATGGAATACACTCCTTGAGGTGAGAAGTGGAGTTAATAAAGAACTTGAAGGTAAAAGGGGTCAGAAATTGATAGGCAGCTCTTTAGAAGCGGAGGTTGAAATTAATGCCCCCCTTGAAAGATTCGAGGTGTTAGATAAATATAGAGATGAATTGCCGGGTATATTTATTGTATCTTCTGTAATTTTGAATAAGAAAATAGGCATGGAGAGGGTAGAAGTTAAAGTGAAGAAGATGAGGGGTGTTAAATGTGAAAGATGCTGGAATTATTTTAAAGAAAAAGATAGGGACAAATCATATCCGGATATTTGCCCCCGATGCATAAGGGTATTGGAGGAAATAGGCGGTAATGGATAAAGATATATTGTAAATGAAAAGTGCAAAATCAAAATATTATAATAAGTTTATGAAAATAGAGAATTCAGAAGTCAGAATAAAGGAGTCAGAACGAAGAGTCGGTGCAGCTGCATTGAGTGGATAGGCGGCGCTGTGCGCCGCCTATCTAGATGTAGACACCAAAAGTGTCCATATACAATAAAAATAAATACACACTATTTGGTATATAATCTAAATTAATATATTCTAATTTATTCTTTTTATTGACTTTTCGCAAAATGTCTTAGATTATACACTTATTATATAAATAAATAATATTTAAAAATAGCCCATTTATTTTTTTAATTTACCTTATATTAATTACCAAATGAGATTAAATTTTATATACATGAAATCAAAATGATTGGCAAACCCAAAATTTTAGATCAATTACGGAATAAAATCCGTAGGAAAAATTACAGTATACGAACAGAAAAGGCATATGTAGACTGGAATAAAAGATTTATCCTCTTTCACAACAAAAAACATCCTGGGGAAATGCGCGCCCATGAAGTAGAACAATTTTTAACACATCTTGCTGTTAATATGAATGTTTCTGCTTCGACATAGCTTTCCTCACCCATCTTTTACGGGACGGAAATGATATCCGTACTATTCAGGAATTATTTGTCTCCATAAGGATGTCATTACCACTATGATCTATACGCATCTACTTAACAAGGGCAGCCGGGCGTTTCAAAATCAATTAAATAGAAAAGGGAGAATATTAATTAAAAGATTTTGGCTAAATTTACATGCCTCCGCCATTATTGATTACCTATAACAGTTCACGGGGATTGGTTATCAGGTTTCAGGAAAAAACTTTATCTCATAATAGTTATTGTAAATTTTGGCTTGTGAAAAAGTTGATTGTTTTTGAAGTCTCCTTAATTTCTTTAATATTATTTGATTGACTCAATGACTGTTTTATGGGATAAACCAATAATTTAGATTAAAAAAATGGTCGTTATGTTTATAATAGTAACAAAAAATAATAACATAACGTTTTTATAATGAACATGTTCCATCATAAGGGATAAAGCTGTACCAGGGGCAGAAGGTGGAGAGACTTTTGCATAAGAAGGCCGTTATCTTCGATCTTGACGGCACAATAATAGACTCCTTTGAAGTTTATTATGCCGATATAAATGAAATTTTCCATCGGGTGGGCCTCCCTGGGGTAAGCAGGGATAGGATAAAACAAATACTTAAGATGGGAAAAAGTCCATGGGAGGTGTTAATCC
Source organism: Thermodesulfobacteriota bacterium (assembly GCA_034189305.1). Lineage (GTDB taxonomy): Bacteria > Desulfobacterota > WTBG01 > JAXHUS01 > JAXHUS01 > JAXHUS01. Next base: position 4,412 of record JAXHUS010000450.1, read on the forward strand.
CTCAAGACACCCCTGACAGGGGTACCTTTATCAATAAATGCAGAGAAATAGACGGGGAAATCTTTCTGCCTTTATATCGAAAAATTGCCTGTTTATTCCCGGAGGCAAGGATAGTCCTTAAGTTACTTTACGAAATGGGATTAAAACTTGGCGCAGTTACCTCAGGGTGGGAAGAAGAAGGGGAGATCAGGGGACTTTTGGCGAAAGGCGGTGTGCTTGAATTTTTAGATACTATTGTTACCCGTTTTGATATTACCCGTCTAAAACCTGCCCCCGACCCTTTAATAGAATGTTGCAAAAGGCTTGACGTCCATCCCATTGAATCGGTATATGTCGGCGATGCTCCCACAGATATTCAAGCAGGCAGGGCGGCTAAGATGGCTACCATCGGAGTACTCACCGGCGTAGGTACACGAAAGGACTTCCTTATAGAGAAAGCTGACGCGGTCATTGAAAACCTTTCAAAGCTTACTGCCATTATAATAGCAAATTAACGGATTTCTTATCTGTAAAATTTTTGTAATTAATAATTAACTTACTTAAACATTTGGAGGAATCTCATGAAAAAGTCTATAGGTGCAAAAACTATTGTTTATCCATGTCCGACTTTTATTGTCGGGACCTACGACAGTACCGGCAAACCAAATGTAATGACCGCTGCCTGGGGAGGAATTTCCTGTTCCAGCCCCCCGTGTGTAGCTATCTCTCTCAGGAAGGCCACGTATTCCTATGGTAATCTTATGGAACATAAAGCTTTTACCATAAGTATCCCCCCTCAGTCCTACGTTAAAGAGGTGGA
>JAXHUS010000451.1:0-2068 GCA_034189305.1 Thermodesulfobacteriota bacterium
AGCGATTTTCAACTAAATCCACCCTTCCGATACCATTTTCTCCACCCTTTAAGTTGAGTTCACTGAGAAGTTCCACAGGTTCTTTCCTATTTCCGTTAATGGAGGTGGGAATACCATCTAAAAAACCGATCTCAATATAAGAAGGTCTGTCTTCAGCCGTTATAGGAGATTTAGTAAGGACAAACATATCTTCAGGCGGTTCTTTAAAGGGATCTTCCAGAATCCCCCCTTCAAAGCTAATATGAAAAATATTTCTGTCACTACTATAAGGTTTCTCTGCCGTAACAGGAACAGGTATACCATATTTCCCGGCATATTTTATAAGGTCCTCCCTTGATTCAAAACCCCACCGCCTCCATGGGGCTATTATTTTTATTTCCGGATCAAGGGTCTTATAGGAAAGTTCGAATCGTACCTGGTCATTGCCTTTTCCTGTGGCTCCATGAGAAACAGCATCCGCTCCTTCTTTTTTTGCGATCTCGATTTGTTTTTTTGCAATAAGGGGACGGGCCAAAGATGTTCCAAGTAAATACCCACTTTCATAAGTTGCATTTGCCATTAAAGCGGGGAAAATATAATCACAAACAAACTCTTTTCTTAAGTCTTCCACATATACCTGGGAGGCTCCGGTTTTTAACGCCTTTTCCCTGAGGGGCAAAAGTTCTTCACCCTGTCCCAGATCCGCTACAAAGGCAATTACCTCACAATTATATTCTTCCTTAAGCCACCTCAAAATAACTGAGGTATCGAGCCCCCCCGAGTATGCAAGAACAATTTTTTTTATCTTATCCAACGTATCTCACTCCTTTTTGTTTTTCTCATTTCTTGTAAGAAGAATTTCCAGAATTGCTTTTTGTAGATGGAGACGGTTTTCCGCCTGATCAATTATAATTGAATTTTTACCATCCATAACCTGGGATGTAATTTCTTCTCCTCGATGAGCCGGAAGACAATGCATTATAAGTACATCTTTTTTAGCTTTTTCAACAAGGTTACTATTTATCTGATACGGAGAAAAAACTTCTTTTCTTTTCTTTGTCTCGGAGTCCTGTCCCATGCTCACCCATACATCCGTATAGATGATATCCGCATCCGATACCGCATCATAAGGATTTTCAATAACCTGTATTTCAGTTTCCGCATATTTCCCGGCAGTCTCTAAAACTTCTCTGTTGGGCCGGAATCCTTCGGGACAGGCAAGGGTTAGATGAAATTTAAGACGAAGTGCGGCAGAAATCCAGGAATTGGCTACATTATTTCCATCACCTATATACGCAATATGTATTCCTTTATAATAACCCTTTTTTTCCTTTATTGTAAATATATCAGACAGAATCTGACATGGATGAAAACGTTCCGTCAAACCATTTATAACAGGAATATCAGCATGTTTTGCAAGAATTTCCACAACCTCATGAGAAGGCGTCCGGATTACAATAGCGTCAAGGAATCTGGAAATTATTCTGGCAGTGTCTTGAATGGTTTCGCCCCTTGACAGTTGAATATCATTGCTGTTTAAAGATATGGCATGCCCTCCAAGCTGAAGCATCCCAACTTCAAAGGAAATCCTTGTTCTGGTGGAAGGGTTGTCAAATATCATCCCCAGGGTTCTGTCCACAAGTGGTTTATGGAAAATTTTTTTTACAAATTTTTCTTTAATTTCAATGGCAAGAAGAATAAATTCCTCAAGTTCTTCCGTATTAAAATCTAAAATCCTTAAGAAATCCTTTTGCATTGTCTTTTATGCAAAAATTTTATCCAGTACAGAAATTACCCTGTCAATATCTTCCTTTTTTACTATAAGGGGAGGCAGAAAACGAAGTATATTTTCCTTTATACAGTTAATGAGAATTTTTTCTTCAAGACACATGTCAACTATTTCCTTGCCTTCATTGAAAAGTTCAAGGGCAAGTATTAAACCTTCTCCCCTTACTTCCCTTATAATCTCCGGATATTTTCCCTTTAATTCACCAAGTCTTTCTTTAAAATATTTACCCTGGGCCTTACAGTTATCAAGAATCCCTTCATTAAGAATTACATCAAGGGCGGCGTTCCCTGATGCCGAGGC
>JAXHUS010000452.1:0-10673 GCA_034189305.1 Thermodesulfobacteriota bacterium
CCTGCCGTAGGCAAGGGATGAGGCAATTAGCGCCGCTATTTCACGATCCCGTAAATCTTTATAATGATATAGGAACTCAAGGGGATCGGGATGAACAAACTTGCGATGGTTGTACTTTACATATACGGTATCAAGTATTTGTCTATCAATCTTCATTTTGACTTAAAATTAATAGTTCAATGCTTTTGTATGAAAATCATTGTCCAGGTTTTTTAGACGAATGAATTCTGGGACTTTGAATTAGCTACCGGGCTAAGGGGCCTGGCAAAGGCCAATGCGATTTGCCAGGCCCCTTATATTCCTTTGTTTACTGGTTGTTTCATCCAGCGTTAGTGTATAGGTGTCCTGCCTATTACATCGTTTCTTAAATAACGTTACAATCATGTCATTTCGAGCGTAGCGAGAAATCTTTTGTATCACAGCGAATTATAAAGATATCCCTCTTCGGTTAATATAAAATCTTAATTACGAAATACTGTACTATTTTGGTACTTCGCTGAGGGGAATACCGAGTGCGTCTGCTACTCCCTTGCCGTAATCAGGATCGGCTTTTATGCAGTTGCCGATGTGGCGGATCTGAATCATCCTGGGCGCATCTCCGATAGCACGGGCAGTGTTCCCAAAGAGGGCCGTCTGCTGTCCTGAGTCCATCAGACGGAAAAGCAAACCGGGTTGGGTGTAGTAATCTTCATCCACGCGATGATTCCAGTGGTCGGCAGCGCCTTCCAGGCTGAGGGGCGGTTCGGCAAAATCCGGCTGCTCTTGCCACTCGCCGTAGCTGTTAGGCTCGTAACCAAGTGTGCTGCCATAATTGCCGTCGACCCTCATGGCACCGTCACGGTGATAGCTGTGTAATGAACAGCGCGGGGCATTAACCGGGATCAGATGGTGGTTCACACCGAGTCGGTAAAGTTGGGCATCGTGGTAGGAAAAAAGGCGTCCCTGCAGCATCTTATCGGGTGAAAAACCGATGCCTGGCACTATAGCAGCCGGGTTGAAGGCCGACTGTTCCACTTCGGCAAAATAGTTTTCAGGATTTCGGTTTAGTTCCAGTACGCCCACTTCAATCAAAGGGTAATCCTTGTGGAACCACACCTTGGTGAGGTCGAAGGGGTTGTAGGGACAGGTGGCCGCATCCTTCTCCGGCATTACCTGGACAAACATGGTCCAGCGGGGAAAGTCACCCTTCTCAATGCTCTCGTACAAATCGCGCTGATGGCTTTCCCGACACTTGCCGATTACCATCGCGGCCTCTTCATCGTTAAGATTACGGATTCCCTGCTGTGTTTTGAAGTGAAACTTGACCCAGTACCGCTCGTTTTTTGCGTTGATAAGACTGAAGGTATGGCTGCCGAAACCATGCATATGTCGGTAAGAATAGGGAATACCCCGATCACTCATAACGATTGTAACCTGGTGCAGGGCCTCTGGCAGGGATGTCCAGAAGTCCCAGTTGTTGCGGGCACTGCGCATATTAGTGCGGGGGTCCCGCTTGACGGCGTGGTTGAGATCGGGAAATTTGAGGGGATCACGCAGGAAGAATACAGGCGTGTTGTTACCCACTAGATCCCAGTTTCCTTCCTCGGTATAGAATTTGATCGCAAAACCCCTGATGTCACGCTCGGCATCGGCAGCACCTCGTTCACCGGCCACTGTGGAAAAACGGGTAAAATATTCCGTCTTCTTTCCCACTTCAGAAAATATCTTGGCCCTTGTGTAGCGGGTTATGTCATGGGTGACAGTGAAGGTGCCGTAAGCTCCCGAGCCCTTGGCGTGCATACGTCGTTCGGGAATCACCTCCCGATCAAAATGGCCGAGTTTTTCCAGGTACCAGACATCCTGAAGGAGCTGGGGGCCTCGAGGGCCTGCGGTCATTACATTCTGGTTGTCGGCCACGGGAGCGCCGGCGTTTGTAGTTAGTTTCTTCTTTTCTTCCATTTTAAACCTCCTTTTTGGTTGATTAAATGATTATAAATTTTTATTATAAATTTCATTTAAGCCTTTCATAAAGGCTAAAAGAATACCATTTTCATCTGAATATCGGGTGCGGAAAGTGAAGACGGTGGTCGCAACTATTGGATACTATAAAATCATCAAATAGAATATAACCTACTTTTAACCATTCTTTCTCATTTTTTGTGCTGTCTTCTGTAGTCACATAAATGTCGAAAAAAAGCTGTCCATTGTCATAATTCATTACATTTAATTCATCCCTAAAGTCCTTCTCACCAACTTTCATTTGATCCAGGGGAGCTTGTATTTTCATCCATGTGGGAGTTTTCCCAAGGCTTTTATCAGAAAAACCTAATTCTGAAATAGGGTAAAGCTGCCGAATTCCGGGATTTTTATCTGCTGAGCCTAATGAATAAGCAGCTACAACAGCAACGGGAAAGAGAAAAGAAATACCTGGATGGTAGGTTATTTCAGGTTCATTTGTCAATGCGACATCTGTATAATTATCCGCTAAAGTTCCGCTTAAATTATCTATAACAAAAAAGTTAGCGGTCTGTAGCTTTTCTGTATGAAATGGGTCATTTGTCGGGTATATTTTACCTGCCATTCCAAAGGCCCTGTAATGACCCCTTGTAGTTTTTGAAAGGGCAACAGACGCTCTGGCAATTATCAAACCCACTCTGCCTTTTTCAAAATATCCGCTATAAGGATTTTCTTCGGTAATATTCCATGTTCCACTAAGGCAGGCTCCATTGGGATGAAGGAGTTTGTCAAATTGAGGAAGGATATCATTGTCATTATTAATGGTTCTTTCGGATGCTTCTAACAGCATGTTGACTCCGCATGAGAAAAAACTCCGCAAAGTAACTTTATATTGGGGTTTTTCATAGGGATCGGAAGTTACCTGTCCCCAAATTTCACTGAAAGTCGAACCCCTTTCCTCCTCTGCGTACAACAGGCTTATTGAAAGGGTTATAAAAATAACTATAAATGTATTTCCCTGAAGAATTGGTATATTCTTTTTCATTAGTAATACCCTCTAAGTTAGCCAATTGTTTAACGGTTAAAAATTTATAATTTGATAACCTTCATTTATATATCGGGAAAAAGCTGGATGACCATGCATCTCATCCGCAAGGGGCAATCCTTCCCTTTCCACATCTTTTAAAACTTTCATTTTTGTTGAGCAGGCCCTGCATACACCGTCAATTAACTTTTTCTCCTTCACCTTCTTATATTGAGTGGACATGGGATTTCCTTCCTGAGATAGTTGGGGTATTAATTTTGTTGCCGCTCCTTCTATTACAATTTTAATATCATATCCTTTCTCTTTCATATCAAGGGCATTTAAAAGAACGTGTATGAAACACATAAGATCCTCTCTAAAAACAAACAAAGCTACTTTTTTCATAAATACCTCCATAATCTTCAAATTACCTTAATTGATCATAACGGCTATGTTTAGAATTTTCTTGTTTGTCTATTGATAAAAGTGCCTCTTTTGCCAGGTCTCTTACACAATAAAAATCCAATTTGCGGTTAAGGTAAAGCTCTATCTCTTCTGTGTCTCCCAAAAGGCTTTCAAGCTGAGAAGATGCATGATCAGCTTTAAGAAATCCCAGGGCCCAGGCGGAAAGTCCCCTTATTATTGCATCATTTGATTCTAAATATGGAGGAAGATAATAAGAGACATCTTTTACCATGTATGGTCTTATCTGGGCAACTCTTCCGACTCCCCAGATTACGCCCCTCTGCAATAATTCAAACTCTAAAAAGTTACAGCCTTTCTGCAAATATGAAACTAAAATATGGGAATATTCCTTTGCCAGACCTTCATGACATGCCATTGCCTCACCCATGGCCTCAGGGGCACCCCAGCCGATACCCCCGGATTCTTCATTCAAATTCCATATAAATCTTCGCATTATAATGCGAGCCGCCTCCATATCCCTTTGGGCAAGACTTGCAACAACTTCACCCGCTGCTGTAACAGCCCTCCATCGAATCTCCTGATTGTTTGAATAAAATAGAGAAATCAGGGTATTTATAACCCCCTTTAGCGGTAAATTAAGTAACTCCTCTATCCCTTTATTTAAATCTTGTGACTCAAGTAATTTTAAAATTTTGGCCTTTGATTTAAGATTTTTTTCCATATCAAAAATTAAGTGATGTCGCCTTACTTAAGGCGATTTACTATGTATATTATTCCATTGCCCGGCCTATTTTCCTTCCCAACTGATAACAGGGTTCAAGGGACTTACTGTCCGGTACATACAGCACTTTTATACCGGAGTCAATAATTTCAAACTTCATGTCTTCCAACTCTTTATTAATTAACTTAACTGCCTCCCCGCTCCAGCCGTAGGAACCAAAAGAAGCTGCAATCTTTTTATTGGGCTTCAGTCCCTTCATATATGTTAAAAAATCACTTACTGTGGGGAAAAGACCATTATTCAGAGTTGGGGAACCGACTATTACTGCTCCTGCATCAATAATTTCCGTTATAATATCACTCCTATGGAAAGACCTTAAGTGCATTAATCTGCTGTCCATGCCTTCATCTCCAAGACCTTCTACAATAGCCCCTGCCATCTTTTCCGTGCTGTGCCACATGGTATCATACGCTATCACAGCCTTCTTTTTTGGTTTCTGGTTACTCCATTCAACATAGGCATTTATTATCCTTGAAGGATCCTTTCGCCATATAATGCCGTGATCAGGACATATTATATCTATGGCCAGGCCTATTTTTGTAACCTTTTCTACAAGTTGCAAAATCAGTTTGGAATACAGAAGGAGAATATTTGCAAAATATTTTAAGGCATGGGGCATAATTGCCTCGCCAATTTCATCATCAAACCTCTCAAGCCCTGCATAATGCTGACCAAAGGCATCACTGGAAAATAGGATATTATCCTCCTTTAAATAAGTAAACATACTATCCGGCCAGTGGAGCATTCTTGTTTCCAGAAAAGAAAGGGTTCTTCTGCCCAGGCTTAATTCACCGCCATTTTCCACCTCTTTAAAATTCCAGTTCTGATGGAAATGGGCAGAGAGATTTTTATGACCCATTGCAGAGCAAAACAAAGGCTTATCTTCCCCTATTTTATGCATCAATCTGGGCAGACCCCCTGAATGGTCCATTTCCGTGTGGTTGCTTACAACATAATCAATTTTTTTGGGGTCAACTATTTTTGTTATACATTCAATAAACTCATCGGCAAACTCTTTTTTTACGGTGTCAATAACGACAATCTTTTCATCCAGTATTAAATAAGAGTTATAGGTTGTTCCCTGATGAGTTGCATAACCATGAAAATCCCTTAAGTTCCAGTCAATGGCACTCAAACAATAAATACCTTTCGCTATTTCAATTGGTTTCATTTTTTACTCCTTGGTAAGACTTTTTCTTTTATGCTATTTTGTTCAGTTTCGGGCTGTTCCCCAGACAGGATAGGCCCAATTATATTATAGATGTGATCATCAAATTTTGTTCTAAGGGTTTTGTCACCCTCAGGAACTCCCTTTTCCGAATCATCTATATACCCGCAAACCTGACATCTATCTGTTTTCATAACTTTTCTTTCCTGAATTCTCTTCTTTTTTAACTTTATAGTTTACTCTTTTTCAAAATCTTCCTTTGATGCCCCGCACACAGGACATACCCAGTCATCGGGCAGATCTTCAAATTTTGTTCCGGGGGCTATATCACCCTCAGGATCCCCCTCTTCCGGGTCATAAGTATAACCACAAACATTACATACATACTTTTCCATAACTTTAAACCTCCTTTTTATTACTAAAGTTTTGTCCTTTTGTTGAATATAACCTACAAAATGGGGAAAATACTAAATATTAATTATTGAACTCTAAACAATACCAAAATCCACAAGCTATTAAGTAATCACATCCCTTTTATAAAGAGGCGACATTTCTCTTAAAGTGCCTACCACACTTTTAAGAACATCAATGAACCTATCTATCTCGGATTCTTTTGTCATCCTTCCAAAACTTATAACCAGAGTTCCCTGGGCATCTGCATAATCGCACCCAATTGAAATTAGAACATGGGATGCACGAAGGGATCCCGAAGCGCAGGCCGACCTTGTGGAAACCGTTATATTTTCCTCATCAAGCATAAGTACAATACTTTCTCCTTCAATATATTTTACAGATGCTGAAACCAGATTGGGCAGGGATAGTTCAGGATGTCCGTTAATAATAATACTCTCTATCTTATCCTGTAATCCCCTTGTCAATCTTTCTTTCAGTCTCTTCGCATGGGCTACCCTGGATTCCATATCATTTAAGGCAAGTTCAGCGGCTTTGCCCATTCCGATAATGCCTACAAGATTTTCAGTGCCCGCTCTTCTACCTTTCTCCTGGAAGCCACCATCAATTAAAGGTAAGATGCCCACTCCTTTTCGAATATAAAGACCCCCCACACCTGATGGCCCATTAAACTGGCCAGCGGAAAAACTGAGCAAATCCACCCCCAAATCCTGTACATCAACAGGTACAACTCCTACTGAAGCTACGGCGTCACAGTGAAAAAAAACCTGCTTTTCTTTTGCAATCCGGGCAATCTCCCTTACAGGTTGAATGGTGCCTATCTCATTATTGCTGTGCATGATTGTTATCAGGATTGTTTCATCTTTTATACTTTTTTCCACTTCTTCAGGATTCACCCTGCCGTAATTATCTACAGAAACAGACGTTATTGTGTAGCCAAGGTTTCTAAGCCTCCTCAATGTTTTTAAGACTGAATTATGTTCAATATTAGATGTTATAATATGTTTTCCTGCATCTTTCCCTGCTGACGAAACACCTTTTATGGCATGGTTTATAGATTCCGTTCCACATGATGTAAAAACTATTTCATCTGGTGAACCACAGTTAATGAGTCTGGCAACATTTTCGCGGGCCCTTTCCAGTTCTTCTACCGCCTGGTCACCCAGTCTGTGGGGACTTGAAGGATTGGCATAGTTTTTCTTTATGGCTTCAATCATAGCTTCCTGAACTTCCGGCAGGAGTGGATTTGCTGAAATATAATCCAGATTTATTACGTTCATTTTACAATCTCCTTCTCTTATCATGATTTGTTAACAGACTCCAACATTCTTGCCACATATCGGACAGGTCTTTGTCCCACCGGACAGTTCAGTCTCACAATACGGACAGGTACAACTATCTTTTTCCACATGGCAATGATAATCCTCAGTTACTGCCGTAGCAGGAACTTTTCCCGCCTTTTTATCTTCATAATTCTTTATTGCGATTTGAAGGGCATCTGCCCCCAGGTTTGAACAATGCAACTTATTTTTGGGGAGACCTTCAAGGGCATCTGCCACGGATTTATTGGTAATCTTTTTTGCTTCCTCCAGAGTCTTGCCCTTTGCCATCTCTGTAAGCATACTTGATACGGCAATAGCGGCCCCGCAGCCGAAAGTTTTAAAATTAATGTCTTTTATCCGGTCATCTTCAACCTTGATAAAAATAGACATCATATCACCGCAAACAGGATTGCCCACTTCTCCTATCCCATCCGCATCTTTCATTTCACCCACATTTCTTGGATTTTTAAAATGATCCATGACAGTCTTTGAGTACATTTTTTCACCTCCTACGCTTGTTATTCCTTTATATAAGTAGGCGCTGTTTTGGGCGCCTTCCCTCTTTTGACAAGATGATAATGGGCATAGGTCAATGGCTCTCCTTCAGTGATAATGTCACCGTCTATTACATCACCAATAAATACCGTATGGGTACCCACGTCTAAATCCTTATTTAGTACAACTTCCATGAATCCGATACTATTTTCTTCAAGGATTGGAATTCCTCTCCTGCTTTTATGATATTTTACCCCATCAAATTTATCTATATCCCTGCCTGATTTAAAGCCAAATCGTCCGATAAAAATCATTTCCGTATTAATATCCAGGATATTAACAACAAATAAACCGCTTTTTTTTATGAATTCATGAGTCAGATTCACTTTGTTTATACTAACGGCCAGGGTTGGGGGCTCTGAGGTGATCTGGAAGACGGTATTTGCAATCTGTCCATTAAACCTATCCCCTATGGCAGAGCTTACCACATAAAGTCCATAACTAATTTTGTGTAATACCTTTAGATCCATTTTCTTCTCCATTTTATCTTTCAAATATTACAGTTTAAATTGTCTTCTTTCTCCATGGGCTGTCCCCATAGCTCTTTCCGAACTTGGTAAACTTAACGCTGTGAACTGGTTTTATTGCCTAACTCTTCCATAAACCATGCATGTTACAATATTCACGGGCTGCTACCCGGTCCGCCTCAATTTTAAGGGTTACCTCGGGGGCATCCCCAGGTTTTAAAAACTCACGGTAAACTTTACCATCTTTAATAATCTCAATCCATTCAATGTAATGTTTCTCTTCCATGGGATGGGCTACACTTCCCACCTTTACTTTGAAACCGCCATCAACTTTTTCCACAACAGGAACATGTTTTTCCCGGGCAGCATCCGTTGTGTTTTCTTCAAATAGTTTCATCGGCTTGCCGCAACATACAAGCTGACCCTTGCCACCATGCAAAACTTCAACAATGTTCCCGCAAACTTCACATTTATGTACCTGTAATTTTTCAGCCATTTTTTTCTCCTTTTTTTATATAGTTATTATTTGTAAAGTGACAGTTTAACCCTGTCTAAATTGCATTTGCCCGGCATTCTTCTACAGAAACAGATTTGCTGCATTTTGGGCATTTTATGCTTTTCTCATCGGAAAAAATCTCAATTTCATCACCGCATACAGGACATGTGCAATTAATAATCGTTGCATTTCTTCCATCGGCTGCACATCCTTTAATTGGATTTTCCTGTTCCATAATAATTCCCTCCTTTCTTTCCTATTTATTGTAATCGTATAAATTTTTTTAATAACTTCAAGGCACTTTAAACATTATATAATTTTAAACCCTTGGCCATAAATTATCATCCCTACCAATTCTCTCCTAAAATTTCATAATGCGCCTTTGGATGATCACATGCAGGACAAACATCAGGCGCCTGCGTTCCTTCGTGCAGATATCCGCAGTTACGGCATTTCCACACAACCTTTTTTTTCCGTTTGAAGACCCTATCCCTTTCAATATTGGCTGCAAGATCAAGGTATCTTTTTTCATGCTGTTTTTCAGCAACAGCTATGGATGTAAAAATTGAAGCAATTTCATCAAAGCCTTCCTCTTTTGCAACTCTTGCAAATTCGGGATACATCCGGGTATGTTCATAATTCTCACCTGCAGCGGAAGCCTTTAAATTTTCAAGGGTGCTTCCAACAACACCTGCAGGAAAACCTCCTGTAATCTCGACCTCCCCGCCCTGAAACAATTTGAACAGCCTTTTTGCATGTTCCTTTTCCTGATTTGCAGTCTCCTCAAAAATTGAAGCAATCTGCTCAAAACTTTCTTTCTTTGCCTTGCTGGCAAAATAAGTATAACGATTCCTGGCCTGGGATTCCCCGGCAAATGCTCCCATAATGTTCTTTTCTGTTTTGCTTCCTTTAAGTTCCATAAAAATCCTCCTTTTTAAATTAGACTTTATATTTTTAATGTTATAGAAACTCTCATTTTAAATTACAAGGTACTTAACGTATTAATTAATTAAATATCACTCCAATTTTTTATCCGGGATGAGATATTTTACCATGGTCAATACTTCATCTATATTGAATGGTTTGTTTATACATCCATAAATCCCAACATCCATCGCCGCTTTTACAAATCCATTACCATGCCGTGAAGTTATAAGTATAATATAAGAGCCGGGATACTTTCTATTTATATTTGCCAGTAAATGTATATCTCTTATTCCCACGGTAAGAATGTCTAAAAAGATAATATCAAATGTCTTTTCTCTAAGAATGTTATTAATGCTGTACGCATCTTCTAAAACCGTTACCTTACAGCTTCTTTTTTCCAATAAAGTTTTTAGAAATTCACGCTTTTCTTGCTCTTGATCTACTATAAGAATATTTCCTGCCATATTTTTTTCCTTAATCTTTATACCAGATTGATAAAGTATTTAAAGCAAATATAATACCAGGGTTATAAATTAAGGAAAAAGTGTTATCATCCTGAATTTTATACAAAGATTACGTTCCCGCAATAAGGCGGGATAGCCGGAGCTGTTACCGTGGCGTCCGGGTTTATGGCCTGTCTATATATAAGTCAAAATGAATTAAAAAGTTTACTGGTATCGGTCAGGGGGCTTCGGAAAAAGGCTTTGACTCTCATGGATTATCAATATTGGAGGTTATATAAGTTTTTTAACAGCCCATGAATTTTTAAAAAATGCCCGACTGTCAACCAATCCCTTCACACTGTAGATGGTTAAAAAGTATATATTCTGTATAATTTTAGACTTAATAAAAAAATAATTTAAAAATATCTTTTTATTTTTTAAGAAGTTAAGTTTATGTCTAATTTTAGACTTGAATGTATTGTTTATATGCAAATATATTAGGATAATGTCATTGTTGGTAAAAAGAAGACGGGCCTTTTAAGGTCATGCCCGGGACCAAAGTCAGCAACCTTCACTGCAGTGGGCTGTACGGGGTAAGATAAATTTTTTCATTAAAACCACCTCCTTTCAATGGCCTTCAACAAATAATTGTTGAAGTATTTTATCTTAAGGTAGAATCAACAAATTTAAAAACCATATTTCATCAGAACTTAGGTAA
>JAXHUS010000453.1:0-5059 GCA_034189305.1 Thermodesulfobacteriota bacterium
AGGAAATCCTTTTAAATTTTCCTTCCCCACCTTCACCTTCAAAGACACTTCCTATGCTTTTAAATTTGAGTCCTTGCTCCCTTGCTTTTTGCTCCAGATATTTTTGTAATTCAGCAGCGATAAGGGATTGGGTCCTCCCTGTAAATAATGAGTTGTCAAGCCTTTCTATCTTTTCTTTCAGATTTTCTATTTTTCTGTTTAACAGGTCTTTTTCTTCTAAAAGATTACTATATCTTTCATAAAGACTTTTCCTTAAAATTAGTTCCTCCTCAATACTATTTTGCTTTGAGCAAAGAGGTAATATAATAAATTCAACAAAAATAAAAAGTAATAACGCCCCGCAGGCTGTGATTAAAAATTTCTTTTCACGAGAAGATATTTGCAAAGACTTGCTCCTTTACAAGGTCTATTGTTTGTTGTCAATAATCAGTTAAAGTAAATAATTTGAGAACGTAAAAGATGCAAACTATCATTATGGTTGTTTAACCTTTTAATTTTTACAACGGACAATTGACAATAATCAACTAAAATTACTCGATTTTAAAACGAATCTTAAATTCTTCCTTGCCGGTGGCCTCATTTTTTGTGACAGGACTTAAAAACTCGACTTCTCTTATATAAGAGGAGTTTTCCAGTATTGAAATTAAATCTGCACAATCCGTCCCTTCACCTATAAGAATAGCTGTCCCTTCCTTATAGTCAAATTCTTTTACCCAGTTCCCCACCGGTATTATTTCCGACAGATTTTTCAAAAGAAGCAAAGGGTTTATAAACTTTTTAAGTGTATTGTTAAAAAATTCCAGATCTCTATCCATTTCTGCAATATGATTTAGCTTCCTGTCCAGGTTTATAATTGCGGTCTTCTTTTCCATTAAGTTCCTGTTTATTTTCCATAACTCAATAGGGGTTTTTAAAAATATTCCCGAAAGGCCTCCCAATAATAAAAGAAACAGTAGAACAAAAAGAATAAGAGTTATTTTAAGGCCGGACTTTGAATAAGTATTATTCTTCAGATGGGGTACTAAATTGATATTAAATTCATTCAAACCAATACCCTTTAAGGCAAGACCGTAAGAAGTAAGGGAAAAAGGTATAAAATTTATATCCTGTCCTGGATAGATTTTTGAAAAGATGTCCTTAAGGTTATTACTTTCATTTCTTGTTCCGCTTATTATGATTTCTGAAAATTCAGTTCCATCCAGATCCCTTTCCATCTGTTTTACTGTTTCTTCTAAAATATGTACCGTATCTTTGTCCGAAAGACTTTCATTAAAATCCAGTCCCCTTGAATATATAATTTCACCGGACTTTAACACACAGATTTCTCCATGGTTCTGGTTTACTTCAATGAGAAGGCAGATCTCTTTTGATTGTGGTTTTAAAAACATATGTGCCCTTAAAAGGGCGGTTGTACTTATTTCAACCCCATTCAGAAAAATTCCCTCTGTTTCTAGATCTTCCAGGTATTTATCCATGAGGTTTTTTGGAACAACAATTAGAAGCACTTTTATTGTTTGATTTTCACTACCTTTATTGAGTAAGAGGAAATCGAAGTATACATTGTCGGCGGAAAAAGGAATATATCGTTCCATTTCAAAGTTAAGGACAGACTGTAAGTTTTCTAAAGCTGCTTTCGGTAATTCGATAAATTTTATAATAACCTGATCCCTGGATATTCCAAGATAAACCTCCCTGCCAAGGAGACAAAAGGAATCTTTTTTATTTAAAAGGTCTTTGAGTTCCCCAATAAGCAAAGGAATCTCTCCCTTATTTAAAAGGGGATTTTGATCCTTATCCCTGAGGGAAATCCCCTTTTTGATACCACTTAAATATGCACTTTTTCTATCAAACAAAATCCCAAAACTATTTTTCAGCATAAACATAAATAATTACGTTATTCGTTATACCTGTCTTATATATAAAAATCTAAAATCTTTGTGCTTCCCTTCCTGAAAAATTTCTATTATTGCTCTTATGGTAACACCCGGGTCCTGTTCGTTCAATTTACCTTTTGAGATGACTTCAAAAATTCCCTGCCCATTTAAAGTAATGTAAGGAAGAACTTTGAAAAATATACTCTCTCCAATGATCTTTTTTATCTGTCCGGTATCCTTAAAGGGCTTATCTTTCCGGAATTTAACAAGGGCCCCCGCAAGGTTCTCAGACATTCCGGGAAGCGCCTGGATTACCTCTTTAGGGGCTGAATTTAAATTTATTTTTTCACCTTTTGTGTAAATGGTAAAAAAATTCCACAGAACGGATACCTCCCTTTTGGCTTCTAGAAATAGTTTCTTAGAAAAACCGCGAATAAGCAAAGCCTCTTCCAGAGACTCCAGACGTTCATTTTTAGGCAGATATAGGGCGTTAACTTTTTTATAATAGTCATCTTCTGCCCCGTTTAATCTTTTTAGTTTGTCCGAATCAAGCCAGTCCTTCAAAGAATCTACGATTATATCCGCATCTTTTGTTGAAACTTCAAGATTTTTTAAAAGCTTCTTAAAAATTTTGGTATTAAAGTAATTTAAGTTAATCTTGCCTGACTCGTCCCTTACTTTTATTACGGAATATCCTGAAGAGAAATCATGGGTATATTCTCTGCCGTCCGGAATCCACAATTTAAAAGATCTCCTTTCAAATTCCTTTGAATCTATAATATAAGCCCTTTTTAAAAGTTCAGCCGCCGCCCTCTGTAGACCGGACCTGCCGATGTAATAGGCTAAAACCCTTTCTTTGCATGCTAAAGTCATTTTTGATTCAATACTAACCGCTTTAGATAATTCAAATGCCATAATTGAAAGCAATGTTAAAAACACCAAAACCATAATTAAAATAAATCCGCAATCCGAAGAATTCATTTTATACTTTTTTATCCTCATCATTTCTTGCCTTTTGTAATATGGGAATAGTAATGGACCTATAATAGATTTTTCCTTCCGATATAAAAGACAGGTCAATTTTAACCATGTACGGCATCGTTTCGCGATCATCATCGGTCCAGCTGTCCTTAAAGTTTAAAGTTTTCGCAGAATAATATTTAAATGATAGGTCCTCTATATTTTCCATTAACTTCAGGGATTCTTCAATTTTTAGGTCTTTATTTTGAATATGTGTTTTATCCGGTGTCTTTTTTTCCCGAACAAAAAGGCATTTGCCATCTTTATCATTCCCTTTAACAAAATAGGTTACCATATAAAGACCGTTTCCTTTTTTTGGGTCAATGCTTGTCGGTGCAAAAAAGCTCAAAAATTCCCTGTTCCCTGTAAAGGCTACAACCTTTGTTTCATTATCTTTTTCCAGTATAAGAGGCAGGGCGGAACCTATCTGTTTTTCTATAATAGATGATAATATTCCCAGGTTTTTTGCCAATTCCATCTTATTTTTAGAACTTTCCCAGCTTTTTACACCAAGTCGTACGCCGCCATAGATTCCAAGAAGCATGATATTTATAATGGCAAGGACAAGCATAAGTTCTAATAAAGTAAAGCCTTTAGTATTGAAAGTTGTTTGTTGAAAGTTGTTTGTTGTATGAAATAGTTTAAAATACATAAATCTTTATCAAAATGATTATACACGGAAATCAAATGACATTTCCAAACTCTTCACTATTAATAACGGTTTTTAAGGATTTTAATTCAATCTTTCTTTTCTGATCAGGGAAAATAACTGAAACTTCAATGAGAAAAAGTTCTAAAGGCAGTTTTTCAAACTCTTTTTGAAAGGATTTATCCTTTGTTATGTTAACTTCCCATGAAAAACCGTTATCTCTACCTTCCGTACTTCCTGTATCAAGCTCATCTTTTATTAAATAATTATTTAACTTCTCTCTGGCTAAAAGAACAGCCCTGTCATATTGACTTAAAATAAGGGCGCCTTTCAAGCAACCGGAAAAAAGCTGAAAAATAATGGTTATTGATGTTCCTAAAATTATAAGGGCCACTATTACCTCAATCAGGGTAAATCCCCTCTGTCGCTTTTTTGTAATGGAGCTTTCAGTCTTTTCCATTTATGTAATTTTTATTTTACCGATAAGGTCTGGTATAGTTACGATCAACCTTTCTTTCATCTTATTCTCAATTATAAATTTTCCTCCAGTACTCGTTCCGTCAGGAAAAAATATGATCGTGTTTGAATCTTCATAATCACTTATCTCTTCTTCAGAATAAAATCTCAGTTTAATCTCTTCAGGAATTTTTTTGAAAAAGATTTCTTCTTCACTATTTGATAATAATCTCAATTCATTCCTGTATACATCAATTTTTAGATTCAGGATTTTTTTTAAAACCATTGCCTTATATCTTGCAAATTTTAGTGTATTTACTATGTCTTGAGCACTCTTTTTAAGGTCACGGGAAGATATACTGTTATAAAGTTTGGGCAAGACAAGGGAAGACATTAAACTCATTAAAACAAGAACCACTATAAGTTCAAGGAGGGTAAATCCTTTAGCCTTTCTACTCCCAGCTAACCACATCGGCATTGTCCCCTTCACCTCCCTGAACCCTGTCAGCTCCATAAGAAAAAAGATCATAATCCCCATGCTGGCCCGGACAGCGATAAATATAATCTTCTCCCCAGGGATCCTTGGGAATTGATTTTTTTAGATATGGTCCCCTCCAGCGTTCTCCACTTCCCACCCTTTGGCGAAGGGCGTTTAATCCTTCTGATGTGGTGGGATATCTACCCATATCGAGTCTAAAAACATCAAGAGCTGTCCCAAGGGATTCTATTTGGGTCTTTGCAGATTGGTGTTCTGCCTTCCCAAGCTGACCAAACATTTTGGGCCCTACAAAAGCAGCAAGAAGTCCCAGTATCAAAACAACCACAAGAAGTTCAATCAGGGTAAACCCATCTTTCTTTCCTGTGTTAACTGAAAAAAATTTCATAATTTAATCCTCATTTTTAATATTATTGGTTAATAGCTATTAGAAAGTACATATTATTTTACGTATAAAGAATACCTTTTATTAAATAGAAACCTCGTTCATTGACATTATTGCCGTAAGCATTGAAAATACAATAAAACCTACAATAAGTCCCATCAATAGAATCAGTACCGGTT
>JAXHUS010000454.1:0-4077 GCA_034189305.1 Thermodesulfobacteriota bacterium
ATACCAAATTGTATTCATTTTTATCTTCATAGAGACAGGCGAGACGCCTGTCCTACCATCGTAGCAGGTCAGATATCTCGCCTGACAGTGAGAAATCAATTTTTTGAATGCAACTTAGTATTAATGAAAAAGAATAAAAAAAGATTATCGGAAAATTCAAAATGCTAAAATCGTACCTGAAAAAGATATATGAGGCTGCCAGCAGAGGAGATGCAAGGG
Source organism: Thermodesulfobacteriota bacterium (assembly GCA_034189305.1). GTDB lineage: Bacteria > Desulfobacterota > WTBG01 > JAXHUS01 > JAXHUS01 > JAXHUS01. The sequence goes on from JAXHUS010000454.1 coordinate 220, forward strand.
AAGAGAGTTATTACAATATACTTTCAGATCTGTTTATAGAATACACCAAAAAAGTTGGCAAAAAGAATATTCAGATAACAACCCTGCCCAAAAGGACCGAGGCAGGCAATCCGGATTTTAGAGTCTGGGACGGAAGACAACATATAGTCGGATATATTGAAGCAAAAGCGCCAACCATTGAATATTTAGACCAGACAGAAGACACGGAACAATTAAAACGGTATCGTCACACCTTCCCTAATCTCATATTAACAAATTTTTTTGAATTCAGGCTTTACAGAAGGGGCATTTTGACGGATGAGGTTCTCATTGCAAGACCTTTTATGATTTATAAACTAAAGACCATCCCGAAAGTTGAAAAAGAAGCGGATTTTATAAAACTACTTGAGAAGTTCTTCTCTTTTTCTCTGCCGAGAGTTTATGATGCCAGGAATCTGGCCGTAGAATTAGCAAAGAGGACACGCTTTTTAAAAGAGGAGATAATTGTCCATGAATTAAAAAATGAAGAGGAAAAGAAAGGTAAAGGCTTTATCTTTAGCTTCTATGCGGCTTTCAGGAAATATCTCATAAACGATCTTTCCGGAGAAGACTTTGCCGACCTTTATTCCCAGACCGTCACATACGGACTTTTTGTCGCCAGGACCCGTTCAAAAAACGGGTTTAATAGAAAGCTTGCATATGATAGTATTCCTAATACCATTGGTATTTTAAGAGATGTTTTTAATTTCATTTCCCTTGGTGATTTACCCGGGCAGATGGAATGGATTATTGATGATATTTCCGAAGTTTTAGCGGTTACCGATGTAAAAAATATCCTTCATCAATATTTTCACGAAGGCAGGGGAAAAGATCCTGTCGTCCATTTTTACGAGACATTTCTTTCTGAATATGATCCTAAAACGAGAGAGAAAAGAGGCGTATATTATACTCCTGAACCGGTTGTTTCCTATATTGTCCGCTCCCTCCATCAAATTTTAAAGGAGCGTTTTAAAAAATTTGATGGGTTTGCAAGCGATTCAGTTACCGTTTTAGACCCTGCGGGAGGGACGCTTACCTTTTTAGCAGAGGCAGCCAGACTGGCAGTTGAAGAATTTGTCTCAAAGTATGGTGAAGGGGGAAAGGAAAATTTTATCAAGGAGCAAATCCTTACAAATTTTTATGCCTTTGAACTTATGATGGCACCTTATGCAGTCGGTCATTTGAAGATGTCCTTTCTTTTGGAAGAACTTGGCTACAGACTGCAAGGGAGTGATCGGTTCAAACTATATCTTACCAATACTCTTGAGATGGAAGAACTTGCCCAGATCGAACTTCCCGGTCTGGCTTCCCTTTCGGAAGAGTCTCATTTAGCGGGAAAAATTAAAAAAGAGCAGCCGATTCTGGTGATACTTGGTAATCCGCCTTATTCTGGAACGTCTGCAAATTTGAGCGAAAAAGAAATAACTATAAAAAAAGAACAAAAATACATCACGCATTATTTAATTGAAAAGGTTAATGGTTATTATAAATTAATTCCGCAAACCAAAAAGGCAAACCGGGAAATAATAATAAAACAAAAAACCTGGATTGGTGCTTTAATAGAGTACTATAAGATAATAGACGGACAGTGGCTTAAAGAAAAAAATTCTAAATGGTTGCAGGATGATTATGCCAAATTCATTCGTTTTGCTCAGTGGAAGATTGACCGGGCAGGGGAAGGGGTTTTAGGATTTATCACCAATCACAGCTATCTGGACAATCCAACCTTCAGGGGTATGCGGCAGTCATTAATAAACAGTTTCAACGAAATTTATATTCTGGATTTACACGGCAACAGCCTGAAAAAAGAGAAATGCCCTGATGGCTCAAAAGATGAAAATGTCTTTGATATACAGCAGGGGGTATCCATTGCCCTTTTCGTAAAAAGGAAGGGGCAAAAGGAAGAAACCAGAGTCTATCATTCAGAAATCTGGGGGTTAAGGGAAGGGAAGTACAACTGGCTTTTAAAGAATGATGTAAAAACCACCAACTGGCAGCAGTTATCGCCGAAATCTGAATTTTATCTTTTTATTCCCAGAGATGAAAAGCTGTTGGATAGCTATGAGAAGTATCCCAAAATAACTGAAGTGTTTCCTGTAAACAGTGTTGGGGTCGTTACATCAAGAGACAGTTTTGCAATAGACCCTGATAAGGAAGTGCTTAATCGGCGTATCAAAATGTTCTGTAACGAAAAATTGCCGGATGAAATTATCAGACAGACGTTTAGTTTAAAAGATAAAGCAAACTGGAAATTAAAAACTGTGAGAGAAAAAGTGAAAAATGACGAATACAGGGAAGATGCAATTACCCAGATTTTATACAGGCCCTTTGATATCCGGTGGATCTTTTATCACGAAGGGGTCATTGAACGTTCCCGCAGAGAAGTCATGCGCCACATGATGGAGGAGAATCTGGGGTTGATTTTTCATAAAAGGGAAGAATTACAAATCTCATACGCTCACTTTTTAGCTACTATTGAAATAATAGAACATGGATGTTTGTCTTCAAAAACCACAAGTTATTTAGCCCCTCTCTACCTCTATCCGGAAAAAACTAACCCTAAAAAACAGTCTCCAGGCAGCATGATGATGCTTTTTGAACCGGAGGCAGAATATGGGGCAAAAAAGCCGAACCTGTCTCCGGCAATAGTTGAACGGCTAAACAGAACCTTTAAGAAAACGCTGGTGCCCGAGGAAATATTTTTTTATATCTATGGCGTCCTTTATTCAAAGACCTACCGTTCAAAATATGCCGAATTCCTTAGGCTTGATTTTCCAAGGATTCCCTTTACTAAAGATCATGAAATTTTTATTAATATGGTTGAATGTGGAAAAAGGCTTACCAATCTTCATCTGCTTAATTCGTCTGAGCTTGAGCTGCCTGCTGCTAAATTTCAGGGCAGAGGGGATAATAAGGTTTCAAAGTTGAGATATGATAATGGGCGGGTTTATATAAATAAAGACCAGTATTTTGAAGGTATGGGACAAAAAGTCTGGGAGTACCAGATCGGCGGTTATCAGGTTTGCAATAAATGGCTGAAGGATAGAAAGGACAGAAGATTATCCCTTGAGGAGATAAAGCATTACTGCAAAGTTGTTACCTCACTTAAAAAGACAATTGAAATCCAGAAAATGATTGATGAGATTTATCCAGATATTGAAGGGGAGATAATTGACTTCACGAAAAAAGGTTAAGAACTCATACACAGAAACAAAAGTCTCAGAAAATCATTATGGACAGGAATCTAAAAATAAAGGGTGGAAGATAATTGAAGGAAAAAAAAGAACTCAACCCTCATAGTAAAAATATCCTGGATGTGATCCATTATAAAATATCTGCGCTATCTGGAAATAAAAAATGGCAGAAAAACTAATTACAGTTGCTACCTTCAGTCAGGCAATAGAGGCTCATCTTTCAAAAATAAGACTTGAGTCAGAAGGAATTGAATGTTTTATTGCCGATGAGCATGTTGTTGCTATAAATTGGTTTCTTTCAAATGCTGTGGGTGGTGTTAAACTTAAAGTAAAAGAATTGGATGCTGAAAGAGCCGCTGAAATCCTCAGGCAAGAGCCGGTTGCAACTGATTTTAAGGAAACTAAAGTTAATGAAGGATATTATGATGAGCCTCAATGTCCTTTTTGCAGTTCGTTAAATATTTATTATGAGAAATTTTCACGTCGTCTTGTATTTATCTCCATATTATTTTTAGGTTTTCCATTTCCATTTTTAAAGAGACAATGGAGATGCAGGGAATGCGGTTACAAATGGAAAGCAAGATAGTCTGCGACTTTAATCCGTTTATTTTTGCAGGGTAAGTAGCTTAACGCCCTGAACCTGTTG
>JAXHUS010000455.1:0-5379 GCA_034189305.1 Thermodesulfobacteriota bacterium
AGCCTATCAATCAGTAACACAAAACAAACCGGCTATTGCACCGGTCAGAAGGCATGCAAGATTAGAAGCAAAAAGAGCTTTCAGTCCAAGGCGGGAAAGATCTTTTTTCCTTCCTGGGGCAATACTTGCAGCTCCGCCAATAAAGATAGCAAGAGAAGCAATGTGGGAAAACCCGCAAAGGGCATAAGACGCTATGATAACGGAACGCTGGTTGTTCAAACAACCCCTGCCAATCAAAACAGCTAAGTCCTGAAATGATTTAACCTCTGTCAGGATTAATCGCTCTCCCAAAAGTTTTGATATATGAAAGGCGTCATTTGAAGGTACGCCCATCATAATAGTAAAAGGGTAAAAGATATATCCTAATAAACCCTCAAGGGACCAGTCTAAATTTAAATCCATTATTTCATTAATATGATTACCAAGACCTGTTAGAAAAAGATTTATAAGTGCAGTTAGACTAATAAATGCAATGAGCATAGCTACAATGTTAACAATTAAGCTGACCCCCGCCGTTGCCCCATCCATAACCGCTTCCATAACATTATTTTTTTTGTCTGTTTCTATACGAGGATGAATACCGGATGTAACAGGATGGCCTTTCTCAGGACACATTATTTTGGAAATCATCACTGCTGCAGGGGCTGAAAGCAGGGATGCAGAGAGAAGGTGGCCTGCTATATCAGGAAACTCCTTGTGCAGGATAAGCACATAGAGCCCCAGAACGCTCGAAGCAATAGTTGCCATTCCAGCAGTAAGAATGGTAAAAAGTTCCGACTCAGTCATTTTAAGAATAAAAGGACGGATGGTAATATACGATTCTACCCCAACAAAAATATTACTTGCAGAGCAGAAGGATTCTGCTCCGCTGATCTTTAAAAAACCCATGAAGAATCTGGAAAAAATATTGATAAACCACTGCATAATGCAGAAATGATAAAGAACAGCAACTATAGCTGAGAAAAAAATAATGGTAGGAAAAGCCTGAAAGGCAAGGCTAAACCCTAATGATGTTTCACCATTGGTTCCTGTCTGCCCGGGAGGAATAGAAATCCTGCCAAAAATGAATATTGTAGCTTTATTTACAACTCCTAAAAGATGATTAAAAGCATTATTAAAAAGTTGAAATAAATATGGGGCTTCAGGCAACCGAAATATGATTATAGCTATAACCATCTGTATAAGTATACCAAATATAACGATCCTCCAATGAAAATTTCTCCGGTCCGATGAAAATATCCACGCAACAGTGAGGATAGCCGGAATGCCGGATAGACTTACAAAATTATAATACATTTATCTTTTTCCATGATTTACTGCCGTTATCCCAAAATATACTAAAGATGAAATGTATTATACCCCACAATTGACAAACAGGCTACTTTTGATTTTCTTTTAATTCCGTCACGCAAATGGTATTAGTAAGCATTCCCCTTATTCGCTCGCCTCCATTGACACATCACTGATCCTGACCAATTTCCACACAGAAGTAAAGGGCTCTCTCAGAATTCAGGAAATCCCGGACAGAGTTTTTATTTATTTTTTATCTTTTTGCGTATAAAATAAATTATTAAAATCGGAGGTAATGATGAAAATTTTTTACTATAAGGATATAAAAGCAAATAAAGTCGAAGATCATGAGGCAATCAAAACAAAAATCAGGACATTAATCTCAGAGAAAGACGGAGCCAGAAATTTTATAATGCGGCTTTTCGAAATAGAACCCGGCGGGCATACACCTCTGCACAAACATCCCTGGGAACATGAGGTATTTATTAAGGAAGGTGAAGGTGTACTTGTTATTGAAAAAAGAGAGTTGCCCTTAAAAAGAGGTGATGTAATTTTTATTTTACCCGGAGAACTTCATCAATTTAAGAATAACAGTGGGGAATTATTGGAAATATTATGCCTTATTCCAGTAAAAAAATAAAAGTCTAAAAGAAATTTTATGAAAATCTGCCATTATTGCAATAAAGAGCTAAATATTCATGGAAAGGTGACAAGACAGGATACCTGCCCGAATTGTGGAAGTGACCTTCACTGTTGTATTCACTGCAAGTTTTATGATGAAAATGCCCATAATAAATGTAATGAGCCCCAGAGTGAATGGATTAGTGACAGAGAGAAAGCTAATTTCTGTGAATTTTTCTCTTTTCTGGATAACGACGGAAACAATTCAGTATCGGATGAGGTAAAGCGGGCTAAGGTTAAATTAGAAGAACTATTTAAAAGATAATATAATCTTAAGGAGGGTAAAGTAAATATGAAGATCGAAATCGAAATTGATGGTAAAGGAAAGGCTATAGCTGAAATTGATGAAAGGAATCCGGATACTGCAGGCCAGATATGTAAAAATTTACCACTGGAAGGTTCGGCAAAAATCTGGCAGGAAGAAGTGTATTTTGAAATTCCTGTTAATTTAATGTATGAAAACAAATCATCCGATTCAATAAAAGGTGATATATCTTACTGGCCTCCTGGCAATGCCTTTTGTATATTTTATGGAGATTCTCAACCTTATTCTGACGTAAACCATATCGGCAGTATAATAAAAAATCTGAAAATATTTAACACAACTACAAATGGGGACAAAATAATTTTAAGGTTGCTAAAGGGAGAATAATGATTTCAGTTGAAAAATAGCATCTTTATCATATAATGTTTATCTTCAAATAAAAATACATTTAAAATATAAATGCTTACCGATGATTTCATAGGCAAAACAATAGGCGGATGCCGAATAATAAAAAGGCTGGGGGAAGGAGGCATGGGGATTGTCTATGAAGCCGAACAATCATCCCTTGCCAGAAAAGTTGCCATTAAATTTTTGGCTTCTCATATCTCAAACAATAAAGATTTTGTATCCCGTTTTTTTAGAGAGGCAAGATCGGCGGCAGGTATAAACCACCCGAATGTTATGCAGGTTTATAATGTAGGTCAGGAAGGTAATGCTATCTATATGATTACCGAATTGGTTAAGGGAAAAACTCTCAATCAAATAGTTACAGAAAAAGGAAGACTTTCGGAAGAAGAAGCATTGTCAATTGTTCATGATGTTGCTCTGGCCCTTATTGATGCCGAAAAAAAAGAAATTGTTCACCGTGACCTTAAGCCTGATAACGTGATGATTACAGAGGATAAAATAGTTAAGGTTATGGATTTTGGACTGGCAAAAAATGTGGGGAGCTCGACACAGGCTATCACCCAGACAGGCACTGTTATTGGAACACCGCAATATATGAGTCCGGAACAGATTAAAGGAGAAAAAGTTGATATAAGAAGCGATATTTATTCACTGGGGTTAATACTTTTTTACCTTACTACGGGAAAAACGGCTTATGAGGGCAATACACCCGTAACCGTTTTCCATAACCAGGTTTATACACCACTCCCTGATCCCAGGAAAATAAACCTGGATTTATCCGGTTCGGTTTCTAATATTATCATTAAAATGACTCGAAAAAATCCTGAAGAGAGATTTCAATCTCCGAAGGATATAATAAATGCTATAAAGCTAATTCAAAAGGGTGACACAACATTTTCGATTTCTCTAAAAAAAGAAACCATAGAACCTACCATATTAATTCCTAAGGGCAAAAAAACCTATCTATACCTGAGGAGGGCATTCATAGTCATATTGGTTATACTGGGCATTTCATTTTTAATATTTAAAGGCGCTAATATAATAGAAAAGAAAGCCCGGAATGGACTTGCTAAAAAAGAAGACAGAATTGTTTTACGATGGGACACAAAAGGAAATATTACTTTTTTAAATAATTACGGAAAGGAATTTTTTGGCTATAGCATAGATGAAATTCTTGAGAAAAATATTATTGGTACTATAGTTCCCAAAACAGAATCTTCCGGTCGTGATCTGGAAAAGATGATTAAGGAAATTGAAACACATCCGGAGCGTTATAAAGATAATGTTAATGAAAATATTTGCAGTGATGGGAAACTGGTATGGATTCAATGGACCAATAAGCCCCTTTATGATAAGAAAGGAAACATCAGGGAAATCATTTCTATTGGAAAAGAAATAAAGGACATTGTGAAGGTAAAGAAAAAAATTTTAACAATGAATGCTGCCAAAGGAAAAGATAAAAAATCTTATAAGGAATACCTTAAAGATGGGGAGGACTTACTTGGTAAAAAGCAATGGGATAAAGCTATTGCCGTATTTGAATCTGCCCTTAGAGATTATCCTGAAGAGATGGAAACAAAAATGTGGCTTAACCTGGCCATACTAAAAAAAGAAAAAGATTTTCTTAAGTCTGTTTCTTCTGAAATTATCAGTCCAGGGGAATTGACTCTTCTTGTAAGCCCTTTCAGTTACTTTTATTATAAAGATTCAACAGGACAAAAGCAGGGTTTTGATATTGAATTAATGAGGATGTTTGCGGATAGTTTAAAACTTTCCATTAAGACAATAGAAGTTTCTATTTATAAAGAATTAATACCGGCGCTTCTGGAAAACAAGGGGGATATCATTGCTTCAGGTATGACTGTTACAGACAAAAGAAAAGAACTCATCAACTTCTCTTCCCCTTATTTTACAAGCACGCAGGTGCTTGTATCAAAGGCGGATTTTTCGGATATTGAGAGCATTGAAGATATTATTGACAAAAGAATTGGATATATTCCCGGTACAGCTTATGAAAAAACGGTTAAGGAACTTAAAATCAAAGAATCTATTCCATTGCCTAACTGGAAGGAAATGGTTAAATTTCTTGAAAAAGGGAGAATAGACGCTTATATAGATGATTTGCCAAGCGCTATTTTTTTTGAAAAAGAAAATCCCCAGTTAGAGATTGCTTTTACATTTAACAAACTTGAAAGTTTTGGATACGGACTAAAAAAAGACGTAAAATATTTAAAGGAAGCCCTTGATCATTTTCTCAAGAAGGCTGAGAAAAACGGTACACTAAAGAAGCTTTACAAAAAATATTTTGAAAATTGATCTTTGTTTATTTTTTAATAAGCCAAAATGACTTGTTTTTTATTTTTAATAAGTAATAAAGCAGGTGAATTTTTAAAATATCTGAACAAATAATATAAAATGACATAGTTATTTTTGGCCATTATGACATAATCGATACTATCTGTATATATTAGCACTATTTAAAGCTTTAAGGCATAAATATATAAAATATCCGTTGTTAAGCTAAATTTGCAATCCTTTAAAATTTCTAAATATGTTGGCATTTTTTATGCATTTAATATTTTAATTATGTTTATTAATATCTAAAAACAAAGAAAGGAGGAAATTTCATGAAGATCAAGCCATTACAAGACAGAGTAATAATAAAGAGGATGGAAGAGGAAGAGAAGACAAAGGGGGGGATAATAATACCTGACACAGCGAAAGAGAAGCCCATA
>JAXHUS010000456.1:0-4291 GCA_034189305.1 Thermodesulfobacteriota bacterium
TACAAGGTTAAGCAGTGTCTGTTGGGGTTCGGTATTGCTTACCACAACCTTTGCTTTTATCTTTGTTCCGTCAGCAAGTTCTAATCCGGTGGCATTTCCATTTTCTACTATAATCTTTGAGACATGTGTATTTTTAAATACTTTTCCTCCATGATCTTCAAGACATTTTGTCATACCCTCGGCAAGCATGCGAGAACCTCCTACCGACATACCATAGGGTTTTATATGGGTCAGGCAAAAAACTGCGGGAAGGTAGATTCCATTTCCATAGATATCATGGGGAGTACCTCCCTGAGTGGTACAAAAAAGCGCCCAGGCCTTTATCTGTTCGGATTCAAATATGTCGTTACAAAGGGTCTTTGGATTTGATTTCATAAGTTTTAAAAATTCTAATCCTTCCTTTGTACCTTCAAGCAGCCCATCAAGCACTGATGGTGGAAGGGGGGGAGCAAAAAGCGCACCAAAAATTATATCTTTCATATCCTCAAAATAACGGATTAAGTCCCGATATTCACGGGCATCTTTTTTGGAGAATTTCCCAAGTTCCTTACAGGTGCTATCCACGTCTAAATATTGGACTAATGCCTTACCGTCTTCATATACCATTCCCCATTGGGTTTCAGGATACACATATTTTGAACCGTATTTTTCCAGTTCCAGTTCCTTATATACCGGCCCTGTATGTATCCAGGCATGTATGAAGTTATGAAGATTATGTTTGAAACCCGGCAGGGTTACCTCTTCCGTACAGCATCCACCCCCTATATTGTGTCTTCTTTCGAATACCCCCACCTTTTGTCCTGCCTTTGCGAGATAACAGCCACAGGTAAGTCCATTATGGCCGCCACCAACTATAACAATATCATATTCATTCATAACTATTCCCCTCCTTTTAAATTTATCGTGCTTTTTTTAGCAGCCCCCGAACAGTAAAAGTATCAAGGGAGATTAAGGTTTCTCCTAAATTCGTGTCAACTGGATGGGTGGGTATCAGGGTTGTGTGGCCGGTCAAGGCGTCATGATACATGGCACCCCAATAATTTCGCATAAAGGTTGCGGGATCATAATACCTTAAAATTACTGTATAATTAGTTCTTGACAGCCGCCCCTTCTGGTCAAAGCACTCTCCGTAAGCAAGGGAAGAAGATCCATCCTCCTTTTCCACATAAAAGACCCTCCTGGTAAAAGCATAGTCAGGGTCATTCACATCTATATTTAAAATCCAATGAGGTCTGATTTCCCAATCTACCTGTAAACAGTTCTTTTTTACATAACCTTCCGGAGGTTTTTTAGTATAATAGGTGGGAACAATAAGGTTCCTTTCATCTACTATTTTAAATTCCATCTCCGGAGTAATTTTTTGATGCCACCCTTCGAAGTTATCATAACAGCCGTCACTCCCAAGAAGGGGGTCCGTTACATCCGATCCGGTAAGTCGCCTTACCCTTCTTAAAGCAGGGATATAAGAAAAAACATCATCCTTACGATAGAGATCTTCATAATGTATTCTAAGCATGGAGAACCCTTTTACATCAAAAGGGTTTATTACTACCATAGCCTCCTTCCAGAATATTTCTCCATTATTACCGATGATCTCGGGAATTGGCTTTTTATCTGTCCTTCCAGTATAGGATTTTGCAAAAAAATAATTTTCAAAGGTTCTTTCCGTAATCCCTGCCTTTGTTATAAGCAACCATTTAAAGTAAATCTGAAAATCCTCCCGGTTACACTCCCTTCTTCTTACCACATTCCAGCCAAGTTCCGGTCCGGTCTCAGGCTCGGGAAATGGAAGTCCACCTGTCCAGGGTTCTTTTCCAATTATTTTATTTCCTTTTCCAACTTTAAATTTCCCTTTATTTTTGGCTGTTGCCTTTGCAAAGCCCTTTGGCATATTATACTTTTTCTTCTCTATTACCGGAATGGTCATCCATCCGTGCTTTACACTATTATCTATAATGTGAGAATACGGACCGGGTGGAAGTAAACTTTTGAGTTCACTGATATATTTTTTATAATTTCCTTTTGTAATAACCACCCCGGGTTTTACAAGAGTCTCCTGTGCAGAAATAATCCCATTTAAACATATTGAAAAAATTATGACTACAAATAATTTTTTCATCTTTCCTCCTCTTTTTTTTAATTTTGTTAGTATGGTCTTCCCTTTTCTTCCCAGGGTTTCTTTAAACCCAGATCTTCTGCAATGACTTTATAACAGTTATAACCCTGAATGCTGTGGCCCGATCCATAAGGATGCCAGGCCGATCCGGTTCCATAAAGGTTTTTTATGGGCATGCGATGATCTGCTATCTCAGGGATAGGTCTTAACCTGCCAAACTGTGAGGGTATATTGTCGATAACACACCAGTTACCGGCAGGGGCAAAATTTTTACACATATTTGCGGTATAGTAAGGTGTTACCGGATTAAATCCAATAACGTTATCCCATGTCATATTGGGTGCATATTTTTGCCATGTTTCTATTATTTCCTCGGCATGTCGCTTTTCCATTTTCTTCCACTCTTTATCCGTCATGGCATAAGCCGGCAGAACAAATTGTTCGGTCATAACAGTGAAATCCGTACCTTTTTTCTCAGGACCCAGCATATGATCATGGCTCCCGCCATGATATGCAGACCATGTGTTACATTTTGAAGGCCATTTGCCCGCCTTTCTTTCAGCACTCTCTACAATAAAAGTATCTAAATCCCTGTCTCCCATTATGGTTGCCATACATATATGAAGATCAGGATTATTCTTTTCAGCAATAAAACGGGGCGGTTCTTTTAAAATCCAGGTATACCATGTTATACAAATCCAGTCTCTTTCAAGGTTTTCAATTCTTCTTAGTATTTTAAAATCTAAATGTTCTTTTCCAATCAAATCAAAACAGAGTTGGTATGGATCCACACTGCTTATTACCGCATGTTTTGCTTCGATTTGTGTACCATCTTCCAGCATAATCCCCTTTGCATTACCGCCCTCAATTATTATTTTTTTTACAGGATGTTTCGTAAATACCCGTCCGCCATTTTCCAGTATCACCCTCTGGGATGCATGGGCAAGCTGATGACTTCCTCCGGTAACATAGCAGTGGATGGGAAATGTATACGGTATGAAAAGAAGGGCTCCCATCCCCGCTCCGGACATATCCGTTTGAAATCCCCAGGATTGATTGACCCTGGCAAAGGCATGCCTCATTTCAAAACTTTCAAAGACATCTTTATATACCTGGATAGGGGATTGAAAAAGCCATAGGGGATCAAGAGCCGCATCCCTGTTCCTTAACAATCTGTCCAATGCATCATCTTTTCCAAAAGGTTGAGCAGGATTCCACATCCATTCATCAATGGCAGGTCTCCAGTATTTTTCGCATTTCTCCCACATCCAGAGCCATGTTTCGGCATCCCTTTCAGAATATTTGGCAATTTGTTTTGCTGTTTTTTCCTGTGTCGGATCAGCATCGGGAAAAGAGTTGTAAAAGAGCAGGGATTCATGATCTTCAATATATATAATACCAACTGATGCTCCTGTATGTGAATACCTTGCACCATAATCTTTCCATTCGGGTATGTCCTGATAAACGGGAAGGTGATAATTGTCAAGATGTGCCATGGAACATGTGTTTGCTATATATCCGGGAACAGGTTCTTCACAGGACCAGCCACCCCCAAGTTCATGTCTTTCTTCAAATATGCCTACAGATAACCCCCCAAATTTTGTTAAATACATGGCAACCACCAATGCCTTATTGCCACCCCCAATAATTACCACATCAAAGCTCAAGTCAGCCATTACAAATCCTCCTCTTATTATATTTATAATTTGTAACCATATTTAGTTTCCCAATTTTCTAAAACCATTTTCTGAATTTCTTTCGGCCACAAGACATCAAAGGACGCTTTTACAGGTATGTCTTCAGGCTTCCAGTCTTTCGGCCAGGTGCAGTCAAATAATACATATGCCGCATCACCCACCATTTTTTCCGCAGGGGATAAAAAGGGCAGGATGATAGGATATCCTGGAGAATGGGGAACTTTATAAATTCCTCTATCAGGATGAAGACGGGAGGAAATGGTATGAATTACCTCTCCAATATTGGTTATATCAACATCTTCATCCACCACCACAAGGTAATAAACAAACATTCCCGGTTTTGTTGACCAGACCCCATGGGCAATTCTTTTTGCAAAATTGATATAAGGGATCTTTGTTGAAATTACTCCCAGATGGGTAACTCCATCCGGGGGAAGATAAACCATTTTTACAGGCAACCCCTGTCTTAGAAGATCCT
>JAXHUS010000457.1:0-3414 GCA_034189305.1 Thermodesulfobacteriota bacterium
ACTATGGTTCCCATTATGGTCTGGTCAATTACGTCACCCTTTAGATCATCAATTTCAATGCGATCTCCAATGGAAAAGAAATGGGCGCCTGACCATAATGGGAACCATAGTTCTGGAAATCGGCCCCGGGACAAAAAGCCATCAATACACGGGAAGAGCCATATTTATCCCCAATAGTAAGTTCCTTTCTCATCCAGTAATTAATGAAACATATATGGAGGATTATATATTTCACATCATAACCATTCCCCTTAAAGGGGGTTCTGATTGGCAGAAGGCGGAAAAGGCTCTTTTGAATGCCTCCATGGCTGTTTGCGATCCCTACATGGAAAAGGCCAGGAAACATATGAAAAATCTCGAGTCAAAACATAGTCTGGACGCACCTGGTGTTGATCCCCGGGTACATATCCAGATTCCAGAACCTGACCATATCAAACTTGTTTTGCGAGTTCCTGTCCCGGCACGACGTAAAGGTCGTATGGAACAGGCCATAATGCGTCAGTATTTATTAAATTTAAAAGAAATGGAAGCAGAGGAAGAAAAATTATAGCATTCATTTATTTTTATATAACCCATTCAAGGTAAAATAGAATCAAAGTGCTTAAGATGGATACACAAACAGGAAATGAACATCGGTATAATTGAAAAAAGATTTAATGAAACCCCGGATCGAAAATGTGCAATCGCAAAAAATGGTATGGTAGCATCTGCCTTTCCTGAAGCAACACAGGCGGGAATTGAAATGCTTGAACGTGGAGGGAATGCCGTTGATGCCGCCTGTGCGACAGCTCTTGCTTTAGGTGTTTGTGAACCGCAGGCAAGTGGCATTGGTGGACAAACGATGGCAATCCTCTATTTTAATGGAAATACAATTGCTCTTGACGGTTCTTCAAGGGTACCATCTTTGGCACATTTAAGTCGCTTTAAAAAAGGCCAGCGAACTATTGGATACTGTGCAACGACTATTCCCAGCACAATCGCTGTTTTGGGCTATTTAAATTTTCAATATGGTAGATTAAAATGGCCTGAAATTTTAGAGCCGGCAATTAGAATTGCCCAGGAAGGGTATAGGATTACACAACTTCAACATGATTTGCAATTACGAGAGCTGGAGAAATTTCTTAAAGTACCATCAAAGTCGGGAGCTCGCTATTTTTTGAAAAATGGCAAAGAACCTTATCAAGTTGGGGACTTATTCGTTCAGCCGGATCTATACAATCTTCTTATTTATTTATCTGAAAATGGAGTAAAATCCTTTTACCAGGGTTTGATTGCACAACGTATTGACAAAGATATGAAAAACAATGAGGGTTTCCTAAGGGCTGAAGATCTGGCGCTGATCCCCTGGCCAATAGAACGGAAACCTTTAAGGCGCAATTATCGAAATGTGACGCTCGCAACCATTCCACCACCTGCTGCTGGACGGACAATGCTTTTGGTATTAATGATGTTGAATTATCTTCCTTTAAAGTATATTAGAAATGCATCTCCTAAATCCTACCATTTTATTGCGGAAATATTTCGTAAGGCATTTTTATATCGCAAACAACGACCATACGATCCAAATACTTTTTTCCAAATTTCAGACCAAAAGATGATTAGCCACAGTTTTGCCCGACAGCAGGCCAAATCAATTCGGGATATGATTGATCCTACTTTACCTATAGTAGAACCACCTGACGAAGAAACTGAAACAACTCATCTTTCCGTCATGGATAAAGAGGGAAACGCTATTGGTATCACTCAGTCAATTGAATTGACGTATGGATCAAAAGCAGCAGCAGATGGTCTGGGATTTTTATATAATAACTATATGGAAGCTTTTGAAACCAAAGACCCCAGCCACCCATACTATTTGCGTCCAAATGCTGCACCATGGACCAGTGTTGTACCTACAATTGTGTTTTACAAGAATAAACCGTGGATAGTAACCGGCAGCCCTGGAAGTGAGCGGATTTATTCGACTGTCAGCCAGTTTTTAATTAATATGATAGACAGAGGTTTATCTATGGGGGAAGCGATGGAAAGCCCCCGATTTCACTGTTCCATTGGTGGTAAAATCAGCATAGAAGCAGATCGATTTGAGCCTGCAATCATCGAATACTTAGAAAAAATGGGCTATAAAATTGATAGACGATATCCTTACGACTTCTTTTTTGGTGCAATTCATGCCGTAATGAAATGTCATACAAAAGATGAGTTTCATGGTATTGCTGAAATTAGAAGAGATGGGACAGCAGGGGGGGTATGACTGAAAACCTGCCAGTTTTGGTTTCCATTCCCCATGGTGGATTACAAATACCAAAAGAACTAAAAGATCGTATATGCCTCAATGAAATTAATATTTTTGACGACAGTGATCCGTTTACTCAGGAAATTTATAATTTAGGTGACAGGGCCTCCTTTGTAATCATATCATATATTGCAAGAGCTTTTGTGGATTTAAATCGATCCACTGATGATTTACCCCCTAAAAATCCTGATGGAGTCATCAAAAGCCATACATGCAATCGCCAGATTATTTATAAAAAAGGGTTAGAGCCAGATATTTTGCTCATCAAAAAATTACTGGAAAAATATTACGAACCTTATCATCGAAAAATTCGTGAAGTCCTTGCAGAAAATAATCATAATATTGAATTGGCACTAGACTGTCACTCAATGGCAGCGTATGGTCCTGAAATTTCCCCTGACCCAGGTAAAAGAAGACCCATTATCTGCTTAGGAAATCAAAATAATAAAACCAGTTCAAGAAAAATGATTAATAAATTAACCGACTGCTTTCGACAGGCATTTGATTTAGATGCCGGAGAAGTGACTGAAAATAAGCCTTTTACAGGGGGGTACATTACTCAAATGTACGGTGGAAATCCAATTCCGTGGATACAGGTGGAAATGAATCGAGATCTGTATCTTAAGTCGGCATATTTTGACCGCAATACACTTAAAGTCCATGGAGATCGCTTGCAAGAACTTAATTTAAGGTTTAAAAAAACACTATTCCTTTTTTGTGATTAATGGAGGAATGTTCTTCTGAGGCTGAACTTGCTCGAAAAGTTGGAATTTCTCGTGTCCGTGTACATCAAATTAGAACCGATGTTCCAAACAAACATTAAACCTAACTTAACCCAAGTTCATGACACAAAAAAATAAATATTTTCTTATTTGAATCATCTTTCCATCTTTTATTTTTATCGTCGTAGTAACTCTTATCTGTGTAGATAAAAGAGTACGAATTGTAGCCCGGTTATTTTTTATTCCCCTTCTGTACAGTTTGAATCGAATGGTGTGTAATACTAAGTTGCATTCATACATAAACTAATATATACTATTCTCCATAATACAATTAGGGAGGATAGAATGAGACCAGCAAAATTAATAAGTGAAGGACAAAAAGAGAAATTACGGCAGATG
>JAXHUS010000458.1:0-4329 GCA_034189305.1 Thermodesulfobacteriota bacterium
GCTATGCTTGTCTGTGTTGTAAAGGAAGTAAGGGTAGCGTTCCTTTTTTCCGCAGTTTTAGGAGTGACATGCGGTTTACTCCTTGAAAATAATCTCGAATTTTTTATTTATTCCTTCTTAGGAAGTCTGGTTGCAGCATTAGGTGTCATTAGATGTGAACAAAGAAGCAAATTGATTAAAGCAGGAATTTATACAGGTCTTATCAATATTACTCTTATTTTATGCTTTAAAGCCATGCAAAAACAAATTTTTGACTATTCCATTTTTTTAGATCTTGCCTTTGGCTTAGGTGGAGGAATTATATCCGGAATTATAGTAACAGGGCTTGTTTCAATTGTTGAATCCGTTTTTGGGTATACAACCGATATTAAACTTCTTGAACTTATGAATCTAAATCATCCTCTCCTTAAACGTCTTGCCATTGAAGCCCCTGGAACGTATAACCACAGTATTCTTGTGGGAAGCATGGCTGAAGCCGCGGCAGAAGCTATAAATGCCCGGCCTCTTTTGGCTCGTGTCAGTTCTTATTATCATGATATTGGCAAACTGGCAAAACCATTATATTTTATAGAAAATCAGGGTGGTGAAAATAAACATGACAAACTTACTCCCAGTATGAGCAGTCTGATTTTAATTGCTCATGTTAAAAATGGGGTGGAACTTGCAATAGAGCATAAACTCGGGAAAGAAATTACCCCTATTATAAAACAGCATCATGGGACAAGTTTAATCACCTATTTTTATCAGAAGGCTATAAAGATTGAAAAACCGCATTTAAAGGAAGTTAATGAAAAGAATTATCAATATCCAGGGCCAAAACCCCAGACAAAGGAGGCAGGTCTTGTTATGCTTGCCGATGTAGTGGAGGCGTCATCGAAAATGCTTATAGATCCTACTCCTGCAAGAATTCAGGGACTTATACAAAGAATGATTAATAATATATTTATAGACGGGCAACTCAATGAATGTGAATTAACTTTAAAAGACTTGCATCTTATTGCAAAAAGTTTTAACAGAGTACTGGGTGGAGTATTTCACCACCGTGTGGATTATAAAGAATTAATCCCAAAAATCTCGACAAATAAAAAGAAATCCAATGAACAGGATATTGATAGAGAAAAAAGAGACGAAGATAAAGATCAGTTTGCGCAGGGTCAAAAAAGTAGCCAGCCGGATATTAGAAGACTTGGGATATAATGATCATGAATTGAGTATTTTACTTGTTGACAATAAAGAAATTTCTTATCTTAATGAGAAATATCTGAAAAGAGCAGGCCCTACTGATGTTATCTCCTTTCCAATGCAAGAGGGAGAGTTTGCAGGAATAAACGCAAAACTTTTAGGTGATGTAGTAATCTCTCTTGATGAAGCAAAAAGACAATCGGGGAAAAACTTAAAAAATTTTGAAAAAGAGGTATTTTTTCTGCTTATACATGGTATATTACATCTTTTAAATTATGAACATAAAAATAAGAAAGAAACCTATAAAATGGAAACAGTAGAAAAAAAGCTTATGAATAACCTTCATGACCTTAAACTAATTTAAAGGATTGACAGATATGACTTTTGAACAGGAAAAGGATATTATTGAAATACCTGATGTTTTGCCACTTCTTCCCGTTAGAGATGTGGTAATTTTTACCTATATGATTCTTCCTCTTTTTGTGGGAAGAGAACCTTCAATCAGGGCAATTGAAGATTCTATCAAAAAAAATCGTTTAATCTTTCTTGTGACACAAAAAAATCCGTCAATAGATGAACCTGATGAAAATGATGTTTATAGGATAGGAACTGTTGCAAACGTTCTTAAAGTCCTTAAACTACCGGACGGTAAAATTAAAATTCTTGTTCAGGGACTTGTAAAAGGTATAATCTCAAAATTTATTCAGAAAAACCCATTCTACACAGTGGAAATAGAAAAGATTGAAGAATCGGTAGATCTTGAAATAACTATAGAAATAGAAGCTTTAATGAGGACGATTAAGGAACAATGCGAAAAGATTTTGACCTTAAAGGGACTTCTTACACAGGATGTAATTTCTATTTTAGATAATGTTGATGAGCCTGGACGTCTTGCAGATCTTGTTGCATCCAATCTGAGAATAAAACAGGAGGAGTCTCAAAAAATTTTTGAAACACTTGACCCTATAGAAAGGCTGCACAAAGTAAAAGAACTGTTAAATAAGGAACTTGAAGTGTCAACTATGCAGGCCAAAATTCAATCCCAGGCCAAAGAAGAGATAAGCAAGTCTCAACGGGAATACTTTTTAAGAGAGCAGTTGAGGGCAATAAAAGCCGAACTCGGAGATATTGACGATAGGGCTACAGAGATTGATGAATATTCAGAGAAGATAATAAACTGTAAAATGCCTGAAGATGTTGAAAAGGAATCTAAAAAGCAGCTAAAACGCCTGGAACAGATGCATCCGGATGCAGCAGAAGCTTCAATTGTCAGGACATATCTTGACTGGATGGTAGAATTACCCTGGAACAAAAAAACAAAGGACAAATTGGATATTGAAAAAGCCCATCAGATTTTGGATGAAGATCATTATAACCTTGAAAAGGTAAAGGAAAGAATTCTGGAATATCTAGGGGTCAGAAAGCTAAAAAAGAAGATGAAAGGGCCGATTCTATGTTTTGTCGGGCCACCTGGAGTAGGTAAGACTTCCCTGGGTAAATCAATCGCCCGTGCCCTTGGAAGAAAATTTATTCGTATTTCTCTTGGAGGAGTCAGGGATGAGGCAGAAATAAGGGGCCACCGCCGAACATATATCGGCGCTCTTCCAGGTAGAATTATTCAGGGAATGAAACATGCCGGCTCTAATAACCCGGTTTTTATGATGGATGAGATAGATAAGGTAGGGGCTGATTTTCGTGGCGACCCCTCTGCCGCTCTCCTTGAAGTGCTGGACCCTGAACAAAATAATTCCTTTAGCGACCATTATTTAAATGTACCCTTTGACCTTTCAAATGTTATGTTTATTACCACTGCAAACCTTGTGGATCCTATTCTCCCACCTTTAAAGGATCGAATGGAAATTATTCAAATTTCTGGATATACCGTTGAGGAAAAAATGAAAATTGCAAGGAAATTCCTAATTCCAAGACAGATGGAGGAAAATGGAGTTACTTCTAAATTTCTTGAGATAACCGATCATGCCCTTAAAGATATTATTACCCAGTACACCCAGGAAGCTGGTTTAAGAAATTTAGAGAGGGAAATTGCCAGTCTTTGCCGAAAAGTTGCAAGAAAAGTTGCTGAAGGTAAAGGAAAACTTTATAGAATTTTTATGGGAAATATCCATAAATATCTGGGAGTTCCTAAATTTCTGCCCGAATCAGAGCAGGAGACCAATGAAATTGGCGTTGCCACAGGACTGGCATGGACACAATCAGGTGGTGAAATTCTTTATATAGAGGCCACAACCATGAAAGGAAAGGGGGAACTGAATTTAACCGGTCAACTTGGAGAAGTTATGAAGGAATCGGCTCAGGCAGCCCTCAGCTATGCAAGATCCAGGGCAAAAAAGTTAAAAATTGAGCCAAACTTTTATGAAAAAATGGATATACACATTCATGTGCCGGCAGGCGCGACTCCAAAAGATGGGCCGTCTGCAGGAGTAACAATGGCAACAGCTTTAATTTCGGCCCTTACCAAAACTTCGGTTTCAAAGGATTTTGCCATGACAGGGGAAATTACATTACGAGGGAGAGTACTTCCTGTAGGCGGATTAAAGGAGAAGTCCCTTGCTGCGTTAACAAATAATATCAATAATATAATTATTCCTGAGAGAAATGAAAAGGACCTGGAAGAGATTCCCAATAATATTCGCAGAAAATTGAATTTTCATAAAGTAAAACATATGGATGAAATATTAAAACTTGCCTTTATTAATGATAAGTATGAATCTAAAGACTTTAAAGGCGAGAGTAAAAAGGGAAAAAAGTCTAAAAAAAGTAGTGCCGGTTATGTTAAACAACCTGAGATATAATAGCAAAAAATTATTCATTCTAGATAATTTTGTTATTGAAGTGGGTAAGAGTATTATTGAATAAAACGTCTAAATGCAAAAATCCATATGGCAAAAATTTAAAAAGAGCATATAATTTTAAGCTGCCATTTGACTCTTAATCTTATTTACTTCAAGTTCTAAATTAGCTACCTTTTGCTCTAATTTATAGTGCTCATCCCTTCTTACAATAACTTCATACAGCCGATCCATCCTTGTGTTGATTCCATCAATCCTGTTATTGGTTTCATCAATTCTCTGGCTTAGTTCTTCTCTTACTGAATCTATTCTATTGTTTGTTTCTTCAATTCGTCTG
>JAXHUS010000459.1:0-4146 GCA_034189305.1 Thermodesulfobacteriota bacterium
TATTTAAATGTATTGATTTATATAAACAATATAAATTCATATACCACTTCAATGTTATCATATTGTTTCTTTTACGAGCCAAGGAAGGCGAGCCTCTTGCGCGCGTTTTTTGCCTATAACGTTTCGCGTGTAGCCGAAGTTGACGGAGCGCAGCGGAGGCAATTTGGGAGAGGGCGGTACACCGCCCGAACCGGCTACACGCTGTTAGACGATGAACCGCGCCATTCTCAGAATAAGTCATTTCTTAATCCCGCCCCCTCTTTCGCCGAAGCACATGGATATGCGTAGGCGATTGTTTGATAAATGATACATTTTTCACATGTTAAAATTATGCTTTATTATACACTCAATATCTTTTGTCTGGCTATCAGATTCATAGGTAACAATAAGTTGACCGGGAAAATGTTCTTCATACCACTCTTTTTTCTTTTCCCAGTGCTCTTTATATTTAGGAAGGTCAAGACGACCCACATGCTCCCAGTAATATTTTCGCCCTTTCCAAGTAACAGTAAAATCCGGTAAGTACATCGTTCCATCTTTAGCAAAAAGTGGCACTTCATATTCAAACGGAATTTCTTTTAAAGCAAGAATATTTGCAATATTCATCTCAGATTTTGAACGTACATAGTATTTTGAAAGAGTTGCTATCTTTTTCCCTTCAGCATACCAGTCATTAACCGGGAATATTATCTCATCCGGTAATGGATTAAACTTAAAAATAGATGAATTAATTCTTCTTAGGTTCGATTTTTCAATTTCACCAATTCGAACAAAAGTGCTTATATCTTCTTGGGCGAATATTGTCAGGTGGGAGCTAGCGCGGGTAATTCCTGTATAAAGAAGCTCCATGGAAAGAAGGCGGCTTTCCCTTTTTGGAAGAATGAGATAAACTCTCTCAAATTCACTTCCTTGAGCTTTATGAATTGATATTGCATAGGCAAGCTCAAGATTTTTTTCTACAGGTTCATTGAAATAATTCTCTAAAAATCCATAATTATAGTCTATACTTGGTCTTGTTTCGAATTTAACGGTAAATTTTTTCAAACGGACTATATATTTATCAAACTTATGTTTGAAGGTAAACCCGATTTCACCATTATATATTTCCTCTTTGGTTGCTTTTTTTTCACTATAATTATAGGCAGAAATTTTATTGGAACGGGGACGGTTTCTTATTTGAATGACTTTGTCACTTAATGAAATTCCATCTAAAAGAAATTTATCAGCGTTGTCTCCATTAAGTAGTTTCTGAAAGAACAGGTTTAAATAATCAACACCATAGTTTTCATTTCTATAGGGAGATAATACCTGTAAAACACCAGCATCAAGATATTTTGTATTCTTTCTGCAATAAGCCTGCCATAACTCATTAGGTGTTGATTCAGATGATAATTTGGTTTCGGATATCAAATCACCAAGAATTGTTTTTTCTATAAGCTTTTCAAGGTTATCAATATCTTTCCAATAGAGAATACTCAGGTCTTTATCGTATATACCACCGGACTGTACTCTTTTTAAAACTTTTTCTTTTTCAATTTTAAAAAGGTCATTATTCTCCTGTTTTTCCTGTATATAGAGGTTGGCCAATTCTAGAATTCCGGTTCCTATACCTGTTACTCTGTTTTCCATTTGCCTGAGATTCACTTCTAGGTTACCCAGAGAGTCGCGATTATATTCTTTTAAATATTCTATGATATCTGAAAAGACTTTACCACGGCCGATTGGGGGCAGCTGATTCGGGTCACCCACAAGCATAAGCCGCTCAACATGGTTCCAGTCAATACATCTGAATAATGCAGCCATAAGACCGAGGTCAATCATAGAACTTTCGTCAATAATTATTGTCGAATATTCTTTTGTTTTTGATCCGCCTTTCTTTTTAAAAGTGAAATTATCATTAAGCCAGCCTTTGGAAGCCAGTAATGAGTGTATTGTGCTTGCATGTTTATTCGTTTTTTCTCGAATTTTTTGCGAAGCCTTACCTGTAGGAGCAAGTAGTAAAAAAGCTGTACCAGTACCATGGGCTTTTTCAATCGCAGTTAATAAAGAATGAATTATTGTTGTTTTACCGGTACCTGCAGCGCCGGAAGTAACAGATAGAGGTTTGTTAAATAGTTGCTCACAAACATCAGCCTGTTTCCCAATAGCCTTTCTGTATTCTGTATCATTCTTTTTAGCGAGAGGGCTTTCTGAGTTATACAGGGTTTGTTCAAAAAATGACTTTGTGATTGGGACTTTAAAAGTTATTTCAGGTCTTTCGGATAAGTCTTTGATTATTGTTTCAATTAACCGCTCATCTTCCCAGGTTTCTTTTAGATAAATGAAGTTTGTTTCATCTTTCTTTCTTATTTCAAGAGCATAGGATAAAAAATCCTCATCAACCGCAAAATATTTTGTTTTAAATTCAGTTTTTTTCCAGTCAGGCAAATCCTTTAATCTGTTATTTATTGAGTTAATTACCAAAACATCAGATAAAAATGAATGCTCTGTTGTTCTTTTTAATGTTTCAACACAGAGGGCGCGGAATCTTTCAGCGGAATCCTTTTCAAATAAATTTGATAATCCCATATCAGGTGAAGGCAAAGCACCATGATCAATTTTATAGAAGCTGACGACATCATCATAGTCATCGCCATTGTATTGTTCAGTAAGAATGTAAGGATTTTCTTTTATGTTTTTGAGAGAACTAATTATTCCGTTTTTATCTCTTTCACGGCTTATTATATTAGAAATTTGTTGTTTAGTTAAATCAAAAAGCGGCAAAGTGGAAAGTAAAAGTTCCTTTTCATCGTCATCTCGTAATTTCCAATCTCTATGTAGTTTTTTTAACCTTTTATCTTCAATCTGAAATTCGCCAAGCTTTTCAGTTTTATTATTTAAAAATAAAACTATCTGTTCATATGCCTCTTTTTGTTCTTCTTTGTCGATTTTATCTTTAAAAAATTTAATACCCTCATGAAAATCAAGGTAATCCATAACTTTCATCAAGCCTGGATAGGGTCCTCTTGATTTCCATAATTCAGCTGTTAAACTATACAGCCATCGTAACCTTTCATTCCAGTTTTCAGAAGTATCTTTGATTTCTTTGAGGAAAGCAACTACATTAATAAATTTTTCTACAATTGATAATGCATCATCATCTGTAAGAACTCCGGTAGCGTATTTAAAATTTCCTGAAGCATCCGGAAAAATAGCAAGCCTTTCTAAAATTTCAGGTTCATCTTTATATAAATGAAAGGGTAACCTTATCCCTTCATCCGGGTAATTTGAAGTAAGCGGTAATTGCCAGACAAAGCCACCAGCATATTTTTTCTTGTTTTCTTCAGATACATTTTCATAGTAATGAATTTTACCTTTCTCTTTTAAACGACTAATGCCAATAAGTGTATAACGGTTGTTTTCTTCATTACTAAATGGATTGCTGTAATTGGCATAATAAAATAATAATGATTTTCCTTCATCAATCTGATTAAAATATTCCTTTGCATTATTTAGCCTTGTATCATAATCATATTTTTGGCTACTACCGGCTTCACGCAAAACATCATCGCTATACATACCTCTATAAGGCCAAATACAGACCGTTGCTGGTGAAAGGTCCAAGTATACACCCTTTGAACCATCACGAAACCAATCTGGTGGCTTTGCGAATGCTTTTATAGCTTCTAACCCAAAAGCATTAATACTGTATGCACAAGGCGGGATTTTATCTAATATTGAACAATGTTTTCCTTTTACACCTGGTTTTGTTTCCCAATCAATTTCTCTTTCATGTGCAATCACATCACCAGGATAAGAATATCGACCACAACAATAGGTATTGCTTTTCGGGTCATTACATATATAACCATTCCAGCCATCATTATGCCATGCCATTCTTATTGAAATGTGTTTTGACATAATTTATTCCTCTTCTTTTCGCCCGCCACGGACGGCGGGCGTCTTTCGGGCGGGATTAAGAAATTGTTTCATCAAACCTATCATTTTTCCACCATAAAATCTGGCGCGGTTTTTCGTCTAACGGGTTGCGGCTATGCAAAGTTTTTGCGAAACGTAGTGGAGCAAAAATTTGGGTGTAGCGAAGCGGAACTGCATAGCCGCTGTTAGTTGCTGTTCAGTCGCCTTCCTTATATAAGAATTATAGAA
>JAXHUS010000046.1:0-4472 GCA_034189305.1 Thermodesulfobacteriota bacterium
CTTTGTAGTTGTTAACTTGATGTCATTAAAATAGGTTATGAGTTTCTTTGCCTGTTCAGGTGATTTTATTAATACATTAACTTCATGATTTCTAACCAGTGCATGGTATGTCCAATTAGCACTTCCCATGAGAATGGACTCTCCATCAACAATAAGAACCTTAGCATGAGTTGTCTTATCTTTTGAATCATAAAATACTTCCACACCTTTACCGGAAAGGATTTTTCCCGTCTGATAATTTCTCTGGGTAGCGCGGTCCTGTTTTTTATCCATTGCCTCTAATATTACTTCTACTTTTACATTCCTATTTCTTGCACGTATTAATTCTCGAATCAGCTCATTGCTTGGTGAATCAGGGTATTTTTTGTAATAAGCAGCTTCAAACATAATAAGATTAATGGTTTTCTTTGCATTCTGAATCATTAATAGTGCTTGGGGGTAATATTGCCGGTCGGTTATAATTTGTACAGCTTCAGCAAAGAGTACCCTTACAGAAAGGAATAAAAAGATAAAAATTATTACAGAAATTAAAGATGTTCTTTTATGTATATTTGATATCATAATTATCTGCTATTCAATTTAATATTGTGTCCGGATTACTGATAATAGACAGTTGTATTTACAATACTAACTTTTTAACATATTTTTGTCAAATTTACATTTCCCAGGTAAATTCTGTTTTAGAGATTTTTTTAAGTTTTATACGATTTCCCGTTAATAGATATTTTTTTCCTGTAAAGACAGGCCATTAGGTGTCATGCCTTTTGAGCGACTAATAATAAGTTTTTCCCGATTATCGGAGTTATGATACCCTCGAATTTTCTCATAACAGGAACTATTAATCTATCATATAGTGAAACATTCCCTTCGGTTGTTGTTTTTTTAAATAAAACAAAGGCGAAATACCATGGAATAATTCCGGATATATCGAAATATTTTACCTTTTTAATAGAAAATCCGGCGGACTGAATAAGCTCTACAAGCTCTTGTTTATGATAGCGACGATAATGCCCCACCTTTTTATCCAAATCGCTATAGAGAAACGACAATGCCGGAACAAAAATAAGAAGATGACCTTTTCCCTTCACGGTCTTATATGCATAAGACAGTTCATTTTTGTCATCTTCGATATGTTCCAGAACATTCACATAAAGCACAGAATCAAAAGTATTTTCATATTGGTGGGCTTTATCCCTAAAGAAGGCGTTGATAGTTTTGACTTTGTTATCTTTACCAAGTCGATCGTTAAGTAATGGAAACATATTATTTGAAGGTTCGAATGCAATTAAATGTTCCACTCCTTTCTTAATAAGAAAACTGGAAAAATTCCCCGTTCCTGCTCCGATTTCGGCAATAACATTTCCAAGATATGGTGCAAATTCATCAAGAATCCATTTGTGGTAATTTTTCGCAAAGTACATTGTCTCTAAATCTTTACCAAAATATTGTGGTGGTCTATTCGTCGTATTCATTGTTTTTCATCCGTCAATTCAATAGTCCGGTAAGGCTGTATAAAAAGTCAATTTTGAAATGTCAGGAATTTCCTGAATTTTTATAGAACCCTTTCTTTGTGAACGAAATTTTAATAACTCCAAAATCCCGGCATTAAAATCATTCTGCTCTTTCGCTTCGGACCATCCGCAGCAACTTATTTTTATATAGAATCAATATGGAGAAAGCATTGGCCTAAGATGTCTTTAGCTTTTCCCAGCAGCTCCTTTGCAAAAGCGTCTTCATTTTTTAAACCTTCCTCGACGGCAGAGAGGATGTCGTAATAAAGATCCCAACCAAGGCGTTCCCTGTGACAAAGCTTCTTGAGCATGCTGTTTTCACCACGGATAAAGTCGAGGGCTCTAGTAATCCTTTCTACACCGCTTTTCACAAATTTAACGCACAAATCAGCCTGACCATCCATAAAAAACGAAGCTGCCTTTAAAGCAAATCGCAAATTTGTAACGGTTATTGGAATCCTCGACATGAAACATCCGGTGAATGGACCGGTAGCCTCCTTAATAGTTGTAAAATCGTTGCTGAGTACCCTGGCATATGACGAAAAGTACAATATGCGAACGTAGTCTCCAAGAAGTTTTCCAATGTAAGCAGATTGAATTGCTTCCTGGGCAAAGGCTTCTTTGTCATGGCTCATGATAAGGCCGTCTTTATGAACATAAGCCAGCCTCGCATGGCTATGCTGGAGCAGCACGGATAGAATATAGGCCTGATCTTCCGCACGGCCGATGAATGACGGAGTAAAAGGTCGGTATCTTCGGAGGCTGTCAATGAGAATTCCGTTAGTTCCTCCTGTGACGTGAAATCTCTGTATACAGGCTTTTCTACCGTCCAGTTTGCCTGATTCGTAACGTGTCATCATTTCAGCTTCCGTTGATAATGCTTGAGGCAATATGCTAAAAAACACATATTCATCCGGGGTAAGCTCTCGTTTAGGGTATTGAACATCCGGAATAAAGAGGGATTTGTCAATATCGGATTTGTTGACAAGGGCACCCGCGATCATGCCAAGTTCAACGGGACGTCCATTAGAGTCAATGCCAAGTGCACCCCAGAGAGGTGTCATAAAATGTTCGAAAGCTGAAGCCCCTGAATCTTCCACAAGTTTCTTCTGATGGAAGACCTGATCAAGGTCGATCTTGAATGTTCCCTTTAATTCCCGCTGGACAAAGATTTTCCAGAATGCTGCAATTGCCTTCAAAAAACTGTAATGTCTCCCGTATTCACCGTCCACACCAAATATAGAGAGGAGCCCTTCCGCATCATCTCTCCCCAGGTAATATCCAGCGACCGGAACAAGAATTTCTTTTATTATTCTGTGGGTATCTGCTTCAGTGAAGACATAGATATCAATATCACCAGGATCACCTGCCCGGCTGAGTTCTTCTTCAAGGTATTTCCTGGCAATGTTTTGGAGACCTTTGTGGGTTACCGAGACCGACAGTACACATGTGAGTTTCGAATGTTCCGAGGCATTTCTTCGGGTTCTTTCAAACCTGAGGGCTTCCCCAAGACCTTTCAGGCCATAAATAACTTCATTTTTCTCTGGTTCGACCCCCATCTGGATAGGGTGGTCATACCAGAAAATCTGTGGTTCAAGGATAGTCTGTCTGATCTTCTCTTTAAGGTCTCTGTCTAAAACCATATCATCTATAGACTTTGATGCATGAGGAATTGTTAGGAGGACATTCGAAGTGAAGAGTATCTGGCGGGCAGGATCGGTAATTGGTTGAGGGTTTAATTCAGTAATGGTAACAGTGCGTTTTAATCTTAAATCTCCAACTATATCCTGGTTTTCTTCACACAAGTCTTTTCCCTCCGGAAAAAAGACGGACCAGATTTTTTCATTTAATTTATCGGCCTTACCGGCATTTTCTTTTTTGGATAACCAGTCGGAAACCCTTTCAATCTGGTATGCAAAGTCAGAATCATTCTTACATATGGTTTTTATCTCCTCATGAATTAAGTCCTTTACTTTCAAGTAAAACCTTGCTATGTATGCCCATTCGGGTGAATCCGTCATGCGGATCAGAAAATTTCTTGCGTTTTCTGACTGTTCGTGTTTGGTTCCAGAAAGGGTTATGAGAAATGCCGCATTCAAAGACTGAACAATTCCGGCCTCATCAATGCGATTTTCGTCAAACAGCTCTGTCGAGTTGATGATAGAAAGTGCTCCCTTACCTTTTGTGGAATTAACCAGTGTGTGAAGAATGGATTCAAACGCTTCCATCATTTTCTGCACCTAAAGTTATATGTATTTGGCTGTACCAAAAGGGTTACATCCTGGCATTTAAATTTTGAGCTTCCATTGATATTTACCCCCTTTGTCATTTTAATTTTAACATACCACCCATGTCAGACAAATTAAATAAAAATAATTATAAAAATATCCACGAATTTCTTCGGCCTTTTTCGTTAACAGTGAATTAAGTAAAACCTGTTGCAAATAAATGGAAAATCCTGTATTTTTCATATTATGATTCTCGTCCCGTTAGAAGAACGATTTTAAACCGGAAGTTAATGTTTTAATTTATTTAAAATAGCCTTTAAAAAGTCGGGCAATTTTTACTATTTAGATTGATTGAATTTAACTGCCGTTAAATTATGATCCGATCTCTATATGCACTTTTTATAATCTTTATAATGCTCCCTTCCGTAGCTTACGGTTTTAACAACGGGGCAATTATTCTCAGTAAAAACATTATTCCGTATAGAACCGCTGCTGATTCATTTAAAAGACAACTACCCCATATAAAATTCAATGAGTATCTTCTGGACGATATGCAAAGAACGACAGAACAAATACTTGAAGAATTAAAAAATGAGAAGGATGATTTTATCCTGCTGGGGATAGGGCCTGAAGCCGCTTTACTTCTTGATCGGGGTAACTTTAAGACCGACCATATATTTTTCAGTATGGTCCTTAATCCTGAAAAGCTGATTAAAAAGAAAAAAAATCTTTC
>JAXHUS010000460.1:0-2888 GCA_034189305.1 Thermodesulfobacteriota bacterium
GCCGCCGCAATAAGCCGAACATCCAGCGGTATGGATTTTGTAGACCCAATTCTTTGGATTCGTTTATCATGAACAATTTTGAGTAGTTTGCTCTGGAGATGAAAGGGAAGATTTTCAATTTCGTCTAAAAAGATCGTTCCTCCATTGGCTGATTCAAAGTAACCTTTTTTCTGCTGGCCTGCTCCAGTAAAAGAACCCTTTTCATAGCCAAATAATTCACTTTCTATAAGCGTTTCGGGAATTGCTCCACAATCTACAGAAACAAAAGGGCCTTTATTTCCTAAACTATAATTATGAATAATTTTTGCCACAAAACTTTTGCCGCTTCCACTTTCACCTTGAATGAGAACAGTAAAATTGGTTCTTGCAACCTTATGAATATAATTGCATAGTGTTCGTATTTTTTTACTTTTGCCCATAAGTGGGTCAACAAATTTTACACTTTCATCTTTATCCCATTTGTTTTTTATTATTTTTGAGCTCGCACCTTTTTCGCTCAGGTCCTGAATAACGCCAATCAAACCCAGATAATTGCCTTTACTATCCTTTATCGGTGCGGTATATAGAAAGGCTGGAAAGACATTCCCGCCTTTTCTAACCAGTTCCACTTCACCTTCAAAAATTTCATCGAATTCCTTGACCCTGCGCAAAATATTAGAATAAAGGGGTTCTCTGTCTTCGGGCTTGAAAAAATCAATAGGGGCCTTTTTGCCGATTGCATCTTCATATGACCAGCCGAATATCCTGGCAGCAGCATTATTATAGAGTACCAGTTTATCATATCTATCCGGGCTGCAGCAAATTCCAACATGTTGTATGCTGTTTATGATTTCTTCAAAATAAGTTTGTATAGAATTTAACCTGTCCTTAAAACAGTATTTATCAATGATTTCTCCTAAAATTCTGCCTAAACGGTAAAAAATTTCTATACTTTCATTACTTAAATAATAATTGTCAGGACAGGATATGCCCATAACCCCCACAAGTTTTTTGCCGGAAAGCAGGGGGATACCCATGTAGAATTTTACTTTAAAATATTTTTCTAAGGGCACAAGTTCTTTTGCTTCTCCGTTAAAAATAACCACATTCTTTTTATCAGAGATTATTTCTACTAATTTATTCGGTTTCTCTATTTTTTTGTAGTATTTAACCAGTTTGGGCGGTAATCCATGATAACTTAATAATTTTAAGTATTTTGATTTTTTATCCAGATAATATATTAATCCCGCACCCCCAGGAAAGATATCAAGCAATTTTTCCATTATTGTGGGAAAAAAATTATCGGAAAGTTTAAATCCGGCTGTATCTCTAAAAAGAGATACAAAAGCGTAAATAATTTTAAGAAGTTCCTCGTTTATTATTTTTTTGGTGTTCTTAAACTTTTTCTCTTCCTTCATGACAATTTTAGAATATGCTAATTTAGCAGTTTACGGGTATCAGCCAGTTCAGGCTTTTTATAATATAGGCTTCTTCAGGCTATTAGACATCTGCACAACCTCCGGATATTATAATCTTGCAAAATTTTAAAGCCTTTTCCCGGACACTGTGAACTGACACATATATTTTAGTTTATTATATACATATGTTTTAATCTGATACTATATTTCGTTTTAGAAATCATAATTCAAAGGGTTAAATTACAATTTAAAATTATGTAATAGTTTAATACATTATTATTTTTTTTATAATTTCGATCAGGGGGAGAAATCTTTTGGCCTGTAATTATGTCCTTTTCGCTCGAGATTTCTCACATTCGTTCGAAATGACAATAGAGTGCCGATCTGAGCTTAAGTTAATGACATTGATGGACAACTGACAACAAAAAACTGACATTAAAACACTTTGTCTAAAAAAGATAACTTATCATTATGCTGTAATAAAAATCCCTGTGATGGTTAAAAGAATCATTCAATTCAGGCGCTGGAAAATTTGTCTTTCCTGTGTCTTCTCTATAAATTAAGCTTCTTAAATATGCAAAATTAAATTCCCATTTTTCCCATCTATAACCAGCCCCTATTGTAAAGTTATGGATATCATCATAAATTCCCAGGACGGGTATATTACTTCCACTGGGGGAAAAATCGCTGCAATAATCATATCCAGTTCTAATAACCAGTCCTTTCCAGACATTATAGTCGATACCTACTGCCAGAACGTAAATATCCCGATAATCCAGATCCAGAACCAGTTTCCTATCAGGGCCATTCCCTTCATAAAACTTTAACTTCATCTTTTTAAAGGTATGTGAATAGTTTACCCATTCAGCCTCAAATCCAATGATTAGTCTTTTAAAGGGTTTATAGGCAAATCCTGCTGTTAATTTCTGCGGCACTTGAAAATCTAACATTTTGCCTTCATAATTGATTTTTTGCCCTCCCAGAAAATGCGATAATTCCATAAAGGCATCATCGGCTTCAAAATCACCATAAAAGGATTGGGAAGTATAACTGAAACCAAAACTAAATTGCTCGTTTACTTTATAAAGAGCCCCCATAGAAAAGCCGCCGCCATATCCTGTAAGATTATCAAGCTCCAGGTATACCGGGCCAAGGGGGTAGTGAATATCAAACGTTCCAAAATGGATATTCAGGGACAGTCCCAGGAAAAGTTCAGGGGTTACCTTTCGGGATATGGTGGGTGTGATTTTTGCAAGACCCAGTTTGGAACGACCTTCTTTTTTTTCTCTGAAAAAGGGAGTATCAAAATATAATTCAGCTCCAGCACCCCCCACGCCATATAATCCTAAGCCTACCGTATAATCTCGCCATTTTTGCACATAACCAAATTCAGGAATGGAATATGTATGGTAGTGTTTGTCCTGAGTGTATGTGTATTTGTTACCGAAACGGAAAAAAGGAACCTCAAAAGACATTCCCATATCCAGTCTT